>JACOVM010000045.1 GCA_016177345.1 Candidatus Woesearchaeota archaeon
GAAAAAATAAGATATGAAAAAAGATATGAAAAAAACAAAGGCAAATAAAAAGGGTAGGAAAAGCAGTCATGGCCTTCATCGCCTTTGGGAGGTTGACCTTTTTCGCGGAATCGCCATCATCCTTGTTGTTCTCTTCCATTTCTTTTACGATCTTAACTGGCTGGGCATTCTTCAAAACGAGATGTACCAAGGATGGTGGCTGGTGCTTCAGCGCATAGCTGCATCATCATTTCTTGGGCTTGTCGGATTAAGCCTTATTCTTGCCTGGCAGAAGCATAAGGAAGGATTTTCACGACATTGCATCAAACGGGGGGGTTCTGTTTTGTTATGGGGGATGGTAATTTCTCTTGTCACCTTTATTGCCCTTGGTGAGGGATTTGTGCGGTTTGGTGTGCTTCACTTGATAGGGCTTTCTATTCTCATAGCTCCTGTTATTGTTCGAATGCCCAGTGTAATTCATCTCCTTCTTGGTATTACATTGCTGTTCGGTGGGAGTGTAGTGAAGGCATTTTCCACAACAACTCCTTTCCTGCTTTGGCTCGGAATACCCTATCCTGGATTTTGGAGTGTGGATTATTTTCCGGTCATTCCTTGGCTTGGGGTTATTCTTCTTGGCATGGCTGCTGGAACATGGTTATTCCCTAAAGGAAAGCGAAGAATATCTGTTCCAGAACAGGTTCCTATTTTGCTGCAATGGCTGCCATGGCTCGGCCAGAAAACGCTCTGGATTTACCTTATCCACCAACCAATCATGGTGGGGGTACTATACTTATTGAGGTGAAATGATGAGAGGTGAACCGATGGCACTTCGTATTGGGGATCAAGCACATGACTTTAGCCTTATCAACCAATACGGCAAGCTCTGTCAGCTTTCTAGCTTTAGAGGAAAAAAAGTACTAATCTATTTTTATCCAAAAGACGACACGCCAGGATGCACAATAGAAGCGTGTACGCTGCGAGACTCGTTCAAAGAGTTTCAAAAAGCAGGAATCATCATCCTTGGAATAAGCACTGACACTATAAAGAGCCATGAACGATTCGTGAAGAAATATGGGCTGCCATTTACGCTTCTCGCCGATGAGAATAAAGAGGTTGTGAAGGTATATCATGTGTGGGGAAAGAAGAAGTTTATGGGGAGAGAGTATATGGGAACAAAGCGCATGTCCTTTCTTATTGACGAACAAGGAAGAATTTTAAAGATATACACGGATGTCAAGCCGAAAGAGCATGCCAAAGACGTGCTTCGCGACGTGTCAACTGTAACTTAAAGACTTAGAAAACCAATAAGGTTTCTTGTTGCTACCCTGTTGTTCTTACATTCTTACAAGCCGTGTTGCACCCATCTCTATTGTCCGTATTGCCATCATCACACTGCTCATCATCACTGTCACCGAGTATATTGTTAGTCCCATTTGGGTCATAAAATCCGTCACCACAGCCTTCGATCTGGCACAATGGGCTGCAGCCATCCCCTCTTACCACCCCCCCATCATCACAAGTTTCAGTGCCACGAATAATACTATCACCACAAACTGGAGTGCACGACGTTCCTCTCTGGCATCTCCAGCCGTGTTCGATATTAAGGCAATTACCAGCACAGCCATCGTTAGAATTCGTGTTTCCGTCATCGCAACGCTCATAACTCACAACAATGGCATCACCACAAATCGGAGTACATGGATTTCCTGCACTACACGTCCATCCTGATTCTATAATGCTGCAGCTGCTTGAACATCCATCACCAGATACTATATTTCTATCATCGCATTGTTCACCAGATTCAAGGATGCCATCACCACAAACTGGACGGATAGGGAGTCCTGAGGCAGGAGCACTAGAGCCAGCTGCAGTTTGAGAAAGATCTTTTCTTCCTTGGTCATTGCTACTAATCCTTTGGCGAACAGCAGAGTTCCTATCAGAGGATGTTGCTGCTGGAAATGAAGAGATGCGAGACGATGATGATATACTCGTGCTTGTTATTTTTCCGGAAAAGGAGTCAAGCCCGGCAGAATTAGTGTCCTTACCTGTTGAGCAGCCAACGAAAGCAGCAAGAACCATAAGAACAGCAACAAGAGCGACAACATTCAACAGGTTTTTCACAGTAATATCCCCTCAGGATATTAATAATAAGAATCTTCTGGTATATAAAGTTATTTTTATCTCCGTTTACATACCCTCATCTTTTCTTCTTTTTGTGATTGGAAGGGGGGATTTTCCCTTATGGTTTTTTCCATTACTATTATAGTCATATGATCGCTGTAGTGCCACTCTTTTTTCTGCTGTTTTTGCCATGCCAATCTTGCTTCCAAGCCAGAGCAGCCAATACAAAAGAAGAGCATACGCTGCAAATAAAAGAATGCTGAAGAAGATCGTCAAGCCAGTTAGCCAACCGGTGCTTTCTGCTGGAACGCCTGGAAAGATTCCAGTAGCCATGAAGAGCAAAAAGATAGTGATACTAACACAGGAATAGATCAGAACTGCCCTAAAACGAAGTTGTGATGGCATTAATGACACCGTTGATGTTCCGTAATAGTAGCCAACTGCAACAGCGGCGAAAAGAACAGAGAAGGTGCTCACCACGACAGGATCGATGAATCGGGAAAAGACTAAATTAATGATAGTTGCAATGCCTAGGATGGAAAGGGCAACAAGGCAGCTGTTTTGAATCCATCTTGGTGACATATAAAAAATAAGCGTTGGTGGTTTTATAAAGATTTGGATTCAGATTGATAAGGAGATTGCAGGGGTATGGATCAGTGCGTTATAAGCTCTTTACCATATACATTCCTTCTCGTATGTATCCAATTTTTCTAAAGTATTCTCTTGCGCCGACCCCTGCGATAATAATGATTTTGTTCTTGCCATGTTCTTTAGCAATCTGCTCTGCTTGCTGCAGTAATTTTTTCCCTAAACCCTTATGTTGAACTTCTCCTTTAGTTCCAATTGCAGCAGCAGGGCCATATACATGGAGCTCACGAATTAATGCAGACATTGGGGTAATTTCTGGGCGAAGGCATTGGCTTGGAAAGCGTAACCTGCAAAATCCAAACAGCACGTTGCCTGACTCTGCTGAAATAAAAAATTCTTTTCCGCTGCTGGCATCATATTCGAGAACATGAATTGTTGGAGCTGAAGAATCAGCCATACTATCTATTCTTATTGCCCTGCCAATTTCTCTGCAGCGAATGCATTGGCATGCAACACCGCGCTGTTTCGCAAGCTCGGCAACGTACTGGCGAAGATTCGTGCGCTCCACTCCGGCTGTGATTTGTGGTGTTGGAATATCTCGCTGGATTCGCATGATTCGACAGTATCGAGGAACGTAGCGCTTGAATTCCACAATACGATCAGCTGCCCCTTCCATCGTTAATGGAGTGAACTTTCCTTGGCGGTATAATTTTTCTAGCGCTGTTCCAGGCATGACCATGCATGGATAAACTTTCATCATGTCTGGACGAAAGTCTGGGCTGTCAAACAATTCTTTCATTCCTGCAAGGTCCCTCTCTCGATCAGTGAGTGGAGAGCCTGGCATATAATGAAATGTCAATTTGAACCCGAGATCACGCAGTTCTTGAATAGAGCGTTTGGTATCTTCTATCGTGTGGCCCCGATGAGTGAACGTGAGTACATCGTCATAGATGGATTGAACACCTATTTCAACATTTGTGCAGCCTTGTTCCAGCATCTTATTGCCGTGCTTCAGAAATCCCCAGTCTGGCTTGGTTTCGATGACGAGCATGACGCAGCGAATTACTGAGGTTTCATTTCGCTGCTGCTCTTCTGCCAGTTCCTTTCTGTTTTTCTTTTTGATGGAGAGAATTTTGCTATGGAGCCGCGTTGTCCGCCCAGGATCGTTCACATCTCCAGGAAGCTCAAAGAATTGGCGAAATTTCATGACATCCAAAGCGCCTTCATGAAAGAAGAGCTTGGAGAAGTCATTTAATGCCTTAAAAACATCAGTAATAAATGCATCCTGATAGGCAGGATCTTCTGCAGGAAATGTTCCGCCCTGCACGATGACATTCACTTTGTCATACTCATGCCCGAGCACAATGTACTGCTCAAGTCGGTTAAACACCACAAGATAAGGGTCGTAATTTGCACGTATGGATCGCATCGTTGACGGCTCCTTTCCTGTATAAGACTGTGGAACGTCGCCGAACACGCTGCCCTTACCGCCAGGACAGTAGATGCACACACCATGGGGGCATTTGCTTGGCCTGGACATGATAGCAAGCGGTGCGATGCCAGATATGCTTCGAACAGGCTTTGACTGAAGGTGCTTTAAGGGGGGAAGGTCGTTTGGGGCAGCATGCAGAAGGACTTGAATGTCTGTTGGGACTTTGGGAAGATGGTATTTCCTACAGAGCTCTATCTTGAGTTTTGCTATTTGGGGCTTTGAGAGCTTGTCCTGCTTTAAGATACCTATAATTTCATGGTAATATTCCTCGGATGATTCCAAAGCCATAACAGAAGGGTAGGGTAAAGTTTTATAAGCTTATTGCAAGAAAAAAGAAATAAGGATACCTGTTTTAGATAGATACTAAGGTAGATGTTATGATGATCAAGTACCCGTAAAACCATACGAAACAGGGCAATATCCCTCTTCTGGAAAGCTGTAGTCAGGAAACAAACCGCTAAGCCTGATCGTCACCCTCTTGTTTGCTGGATGTGTGATGCGGAAGAAACGGATCTTATTCCCAACTAAGTAATCACCATTTTGCTTCTCACAGGTAATAACACCATCCATGTGGCGAACCTTTAAGTTATCATCAGCACTACTTCCTATCTCATCATCCCAATAGCCGATCATGATGCCAAGATCATAAGTTATTGAACTTGTAGAACTTCCTGTAATAGTGAAATCTTGCTGGCTGCCTGAAGCAGAAATGCTTGATGGGCTGCTGACCGGCTCAGAATCAGGTTCGAGAAGCTCTGTTCCTACAGCGATAATCTCATCCAAATCATCCACATTAGGATTAGATGGCACAATGCTCATCACATTATTGTACTTCACCACGCGAAGAACCTTATTTTCATAATACGCAGAACCACTTGTTACCGGATCAAGATCGTTAATGATGCGAAGTTTCCTGCCAGAAATAGTTGTGGTAAAACAGTTTGCTAAAAGATCTTTTGTCGGCCAAGTGTCATCAGAAAGCTTGGAACAAGTGGGCGGAATAAAACCTACCCAACGGGATTGGACTTGAGCAGCATTTCTATTTGACAAATCATACGCAATAGATCTAACGGGCCAGCCTGAAAAAGCATTGAACGGTAAACCATCTATTGAAGATTCATCTGGCTGCCCCTTATCCTGAACTAAAGACGAGCAGCCCATGAATGATAAAATAACCACAACAACCGTAGCAATAATTGCAACACTTGGGATGTTCTTCATTACAGCAAGAATTTAGGGTGGTGGAATATATAAAATTATCTGAATCTAGCTAACACAAATAGATTAAAAATATAACTAGCTCAAATGCCTCAAACAATTCCCGTCCTGTGTCGCAGGCGCTTCAACCTGGTATCAATATGCTGCAGGTTAGAAAGATACGAGCTGGATGGCAGCTTTGCTGCTGCATTCTTTTTTTCCTTCTCTCCCATCTCGAGCTTGGCAATATCTTCCTCAAGCTGCTTCATCTCAAGAAGCTCGTCTGGGGTGAGAAGGCCTGTTGAACGTACAAGCTCGCGTCCTTGCTCTGGCCGTTGATCTCCAGCGCCAGCTGTCTGGCGTGAGCCAGGCAACCCAGCTGGATTTGACTGAGGTTTTGAGAAGGAAGGAAATGAAGGGAACAAGGGCTCTTCTGGCTGTTTTTTGGCAGCTGCCTTTACTTCTGGTTGGGAGGTAGGTTGAAGGATAAAGTCATAGACTGGCCTTTGTTGCTTCAACGTGTTCATGTTCTCCGGCAATGCACTCTCCGGCTCTAGGCTTCGAACATCTGGAGGGTCGAACACGTTTGAAAGCAGTTGTTCTTCAACAGAATCCGTTGGGGAAACAACTGGCTCTGCGCGAGCACGCCATTGAGGCACGGTTTTGGATATCGTTTTTGAGATCGTCGCAACCGTTCCCCCTATGGTCTCATTCAAGATAATCTTGTTTTTAAACTTCCAAAGCTTGTCTTGCAATGGTGCGGGAGCAAATGAGGCAAATGCTCCTTTTCCATGCCCTACCATTGCCTTCATTCTGCGATGAACTACAAGCGAAGCGTAAGCTAATACAACAATATAAAACCCCAAAAGCAGCAAGCTTCTAACAAGAGAGGAAAGCCCGACGTCAAAAAAAAGAGTTTCCTTCACCATCGTTTCACTTATTACAAACGGGTTAAACCCTGCAAGCTTCTTGAGAAAAAAGGACATATTTTCGATGGGAAGAATGGTGCTTGAAAAAAGAAGAAACAAGCTCGCGATGCTTACCCCAGCAAGAATCGTTGTTTCTTCAGACCGAAATACAGTTCCGATGAAAATGCCAACAAAGACGAATGCTGTACTAATAACTAGAAGTACGATGAGCAAGGTAAAAAAGGAGCCAAAAATAGACGCATCAAAGAACAGTGAAGAAATCAGCAGAAAGATACCGAGCTGAACTGCCATGATGATCAATGCGGTAAGGGCAGTTGCGATCATGAACGTTGTATCAACTGTTGGGGTGATGCTATTTCTAAAAAAAGAGGATGATCTCTTCTCGACCATGACCAGGATGGAGCCGAGAAGAATCCCAGTGATCATCAACAACAAGACAAGAATCGTTGGAAATGCGTAGTTGAAATGGGTTGTCCGGTCGAGAATTGGGACGATTTTTGTCGTGATAGGGTTGACAATGAATCCTGCATCCTTAATCTCCAGTGTAGTCGATATTTTTTTGATATTATTCAGGCTGATCTGCATCTCATTCAAGAGATGAAGGCTTCTGCCTAGAATGTCTTTCATGCCAGCAAGCTCTGTTTCAACAGAGGCCTTGACAGTGCTCGCTTCCTGAAGCTGGGCATTTGCTTCAGTAATTCCTGCATACATTGCCGAGAATGAAGTATTTAATGATCCCTCTCGGGCCCGGTAATCCCCTTTGTAGTCGAGAAAGTCATCCTCATACTGGGTAAGAAGCGCGTCGACTTGTTCCATGCCGCTTTTTCCTTTTATCTCTGAGCGAAGAGAGGAAATAAGCGCTTGGCTGTCATCAATCGTTGTCAGCGTGAGCTGCTTCATGAAGTTTGTCTCTGCTTGAAGGCCTCCAAGCTCACTAGTTCCAGCTCCTGAGAGGTCAAGCCCAGTAATTTTTGCAGCAACTGCATTGGACTTATCTCCAATTGCATCATACTCTCTTGTTAGCTGCACCACGGTTGGAACGCGAGAATCTGCTTCCCCCTCTGTTTTTGCAAGCCGTTCAAGAAGGTCGTTCGTGAGGTTTCTGCTGATTTCTTTCGACTCATTTTCTACTCGGAGGGAAATCGCAGAAAGCACGTTATGCACAAGATTGATATCGGAAGGGTCAACATAGAATATGATATCCTGAGCAGTGTCTTGCTTGACGTCGAGGTCAGGCGGAAAAAGAATACAGATATTAGTCTTGCTTCGCTTGACACTGTCCACACACGCTTCCTCCACTGGATATTTTTCGACGTCATACGCTTTATCTGACAGTTTTTGAAGAACAGACTCTGTTACTTGGCTGTACCTTGGAGAGTACACTCCAACATTAATGTGAAACGGGTCAGTATTATTGTATGCGAGGCCGATGAGAAAGATGAGGAATAATGGGCCGAGAACAATGATAAGGGCAGAGCTCTTTGACCGCAGGAGGATCTTAAAGTTCTTCTCGATAATTGCTCGTACTTTCTTCCACTTCATTGCAACGGGATTCATATTGTTTGCACCATTGACTCAAAGATGTCATTTAAGCTTGGCTGGTGAACATAAATGTCAATAACCTCTTCATGGTACTGCTCGACAAGATGGAGGATAGACTGAAGAAGCTGTTCTGCTTGCGGCGACTGGGCAACAAGCATACCATCCCGCTCATTCACTAGATCAGCTGGCAGGCCTTGTTTTGCCAGCGCTTTTCTGATCACGCCATAATTTTTTGATTTGAGATCAAGATGGACTTCTTTGTTTACGGTCAGGAGCCGCCGAAGGTCTTCGGCATTGCCTTGCTCGATAATGCGATGATGATGGAGCACGGCGATCATGCTGCACAACTGCTCAATCTCATCAAGAAAGTGGGATGAAATGATGATGGTTGTGCCGTGCTCGTTAATTGTCTTCAATAACTTCCAGATCATTCGGCGATTGACGATGTCGAGGTCAGCTGTTGGTTCATCGAGCAAGAGAAGCCTGGGGTTATGGACGAGAGCAATAGCAATGTCAAGGCGCTTCTGCATGCCGCCAGAAAGCTCGCCAGCTAAGCTAAGTGCCTCGTTCTGCAGCCCAAGAAGGGTGATGGCATTTCTGATGTTTTCGTGAAGCTTGTCCTCTGGAATGTTATATAAGCTGCCAAAGTAGGAAAGGTTTTCTGTTACCGTTAACTCTTCGTAGAATGAAGGGTGCTGGGCTGCGAACCCTATCCTGCGCTGGATCAGTTCTGAGCAGTCTCTAAATGAGCAGTACGATGAAACGTTGGTGAGCGCAGATGAGCTTCCCTGATTGTACAAGATCTCCCCACTGTCAGACTGGAGAAAACCAACCAGGAGCTGGAGAAGCGTGGTCTTGCCCGATCCTGAAATTCCAATAATTCCAAAAATGTCGCCAGGATATACATTGAAAGAGACATCTGACAAGACAGAACGGCCATCAAACTGCTTCCGGAGCCCCTTAACTACTAAGAGGGGTTCCCCAACAACCTCAGTCATGGAAGAGTTGAAGCAAATAGAGTTTTTAAAGTTATAGTGTCATTTTTGAGTGGTATTCTATTGGTGTTTTTGGCATAAATCAAGCCTAACCTATTGAGAGTTTTGAATATACTATCCAAATTGTCAAAGCTCTCAATAGAACCGCTTTGAAAAACCAAGATACGCTATTGAAAAAAGGGTTTTTCAAAGCTCTCTATAAAGAAGAATAGTGAGAAATGATACGAACAACGTGAGACACGACCTCTCCAGGAGATAACAACGTCGTATCAATCACAATATATCTGTATTTATGTTGAAAATACGCTCAAAAAAGATAATCCATGCCCTAAAGGGCGTGGATTATCTTTTTTGGCGTCCTAAAAATCCGCCTGTCAAAGAAAGCGTTCGTCAAGCCTCGGGCTTTAGCCCGAGGTAGGGCGCTTTCGGCGGATTTTTATGACAGTTCTATTTCCTGCCGAAGAATGCCACGATATTTATCTTGGGCTGGCGATTGCGGCCTTCCGCGCTCTGCAAGCCGCTGGTTCGTCAATGCTGGAGAGCAGATAAAATGAATAACAAGATCATCAGGATAAAGGGGAAGCTTGTTCGTCAGCGAACCAAGGAGATTCAGGATGCTGTTCTTTTGACTAATGCTGATCTTTCCACATTGAAATTGGGCATGAGTAAAGGGATACTGAAAATAGAGGCAGGACTCAAAAATCAGTTCTTTCTCAAATAATTTCTTTCTCCAAGAAGGTTGGTCGCGATTAAAGAAATAGTTGGAAAACCAGATATTAGATTGGTATTTATCCTGCTCTTCTTCTGGAGGAATAAGCTTCCAGCCCTCTTCCATCACAATAGGATAACCAAGCTCCTGCAAACGCTGAAGAGCAACTGTCTTTCCAGAGCAGGAATCGCCAATGAGGATGATCGTCATAAACTACAGCAGAAGAACGTATTATTTGATGATTGTGGTTAGCAAAGAGCAAGTTCTATAGAAAATCTTCGTAAGGTTTATAAAGCTTTTCTCGATCCTCAGAAGGATGGTGCCTAGAAAAATTCCAAAGAATATTCTGGTAACTGGTGGTGCAGGCTTTATTGGCAGCCACCTTTGTAAACGGTTGTTGGACGATGGAAATCATGTCATTTGTGTAGACAACTTCTTTACGGGGTCAAAGCAAAATATTCTTCCTCTTATCCAAAACACAAGATTTGAGCTTATCCGGCATGATATCGCCTTTCCTCTCCATCTTGAAGTAGACCAGATTTACAATCTCGCTTGCCCTGCATCGCCAATTCATTACCAGCAAAACCCTGTGAAGACAATTAAGATGGGAACTGTGGGGGTATTAAACATGCTTGGATTGGCGAAGCGATGCAATGCACGAATTCTCCAAGCGTCAACATCAGAAGTGTATGGCGATCCCAAAGAACATCCACAGAAGGAGAGTTATTGGGGGCATGTCAATCCTATCGGCCTGAGAAGCTGTTATGACGAAGGAAAAAGAGTGTCAGAAAGCCTCATGATGGCGTATCACCAGCAAAATAAGACAGACGTGAAAATTGTCAGAATATTCAATACCTACGGCCCAAATATGGCTATTAATGACGGGCGGGTTATTAGCAATTTTATTGTTCAAGCATTACGTGGTGAGCCAATTACTATCTATGGTGACGGAAGCCAAAGCAGAAGCTTTTGCTATGTATCTGACCTTATAGAAGGGCTTATCCTTATGATGAATACCGATCACTTTATCGGTCCAGTCAATCTCGGAAATCCAAATGAAACAAGGGTAGTGGAGCTCGCCAAGAAAATTATCGCCATGATCCATTCAAGCTCAAAAGTGATACTCCAGCCATTGCCGCAAGATGATCCATCGAAAAGATGCCCTGATATTGCCCTTGCAAAAGAGAAACTAGGTTGGGAACCACGAATTGGTTTAGATGAAGGGTTACAAAAGACGATTGATTACTTCAAAGCTATTCTTGAATCATCTTGACTTAAATTGATTTAAATCATCTGGATTAGAAGATGTTCCATCAAGCTCGTTCTGTTGTTGTGTTTGTTGCCCTAGGGGCAGTGATGCTTTTGGTTGATAGTTTCGAAGAGAACAACGAAGCTTGAGCAACTCTATTGCCATTTTTAGAGGGTCAATAAGGCGTATTTTACTTCCATCCCTATGCTCCCAAGAAATTGGAAGGTGATACAAGGTATAGTTATTCTTCTTTATTTTATAGAACAATTCGACATCAAATATCCAACGCATGGATTGAAGGTCAGAAAAGAGGGCTTTTGCAATGCTCTTCTCAAACCCCTTGAACCCGCAAAGGTTATCATAAATGTCAATCCGAAACAAGAGATTAACATAAGCGTTAAACATGACTCCTGTGAATTTTCGAAGCGGTGATGTTTTTACTTTTGAAACATCAATCCTTCTTGAGCCGACAACAACCTGATGCTCTTTCAGTTTCTGCACCATATTTGGAATTTCTTCAGGCGGGATTGAGCCGTCAGCATCAATAAAGAGAACATATTTTCCTTTTGAAGCAGATACTCCTTCGCGAACAGCATTGCCCTTCCCCTTATTCTCAGGATAAGAAATAAGTTTTGCTGAAGGATACTGCTGAATGAGCTGCTGAACAACAGATTTTGTAGAATCAGTGGAGCCATCATCGACAATAATAATTTCGCAGTTGCGCAAGTGCTTTTTGGAGAATGAAAGAAGTGAAGGAAGAAAGCCATTGATTCGCTTCTCTTCATTATATGCAGGCACAATAATGCTGACGAGCATGATGCTGCGGCATTCATACCAGTTTATATACTTTACCATCACAGTACCTTTTTTACCCTTCTCTACACAACTATGCTGCTGTATCGGGTAAAAAATGTACTGCTTTTGATGAAAATTCTTGCGTCGTCACAACTAGCCAGACGTGGAGCTGGAGGCTCCTCGCTTTGCTCGGAGCCCCCCAAAACGTTTATGACGACACGAAGTTTTTTACCTGCCCATGGAATCATGCCTTTGCGTTGCGGAGGTACGACCAGGATGGGTCCACACAAAACTCGCACCCAGTGTTATACCTAGTATTAAGTGAGGTACAGAAGCGATGCGAGTTTTGAGGGATTTGGTTCGAGGTCCAAAAAACAAGTCTGTAAATGTATTGGCCAATCATACTAGATCATAACTTATTGAAAGCGTATTGTGGGATAATCAACTCTTCCTTGCCATAACCACATAGTTATTTCCAAGGTCTGTCTTGAGAAAAAGAGCATCAATCTTAATAAGAATGGAGAATAGCGGGAAAAAAACTTTTGATGCAATTTGAAAAACTGGGGGGTAATACCCTGGCTTTCCTTCAATGCCAGAAACGTATGTTTTTTTCTGGTCAAATTGGTTATCTCCGCGAAACTTGCAGTATGTATTGAAGACCCATGTATAAAAGTTACAAACAGGAAAGCCAACCGAGAACATTTCTTCCACATGAAATCCACTTTCTTGAAGAACATGGCACAGATGCTGCTTATCATACCTGCGGTAATGGCCGGCATTCTTGTCAGCATACCCATAAGCTTTTGAATGGGCTGGAACAGCAAGAAAGAGATAACCATTCCTCCTTAATAGCCTATGAAGTTTTTTGAGGAATTCCATGTCCTGCTCTACATGCTCAAGGACGTTAAGAAGAAAGAGAATGTCTCTCTTTTTGAGGTTTACTTTTGTGGCATCTGCATGGATGAGGCGAATGCCGGGCAGGTTCTTTTCTTTTGCTCTTTGAATAGCCTCAGCAGATGCGTCAATGCCAATTCCAGACATCCTTTTTTTTTGGAACACTCTAAGGTTATACCCATCCCCGCAGCCAACTTCTATAAATTCCTTAGAAGCCAACTGGTACTTATCTATTAAGGAAAGAATGAGGGCTTGCTCTCGCTTTTCTGCAGGAACGTCCATTATCACGCAAAACAACAGTTCTTTTATAAGGTTTTCTGCCACATCTGGGAAGCAATTTACAACTCCGCCACAACTCCTTTCCAATTCTAAGCCACCTCAAAATTTATAAATAAAAAGCTTCCACAGGAGAATGGAGTGGATAACTATAGTTAACTATTTATAGTTGAATGTATAAAAAATGTATAAAGAATGTAAATAAGAATGAAATAAGAGAAAAGAAAGAACAAAAAAGTAAATGAGGAAAAAAGAGGAAAAAAAGAGAAGAGGAAACGCCATGAAGATCCTACTTATCTTTCCACCAATTTCTCTTGATGAGCGATATAACCGTTCTGTTGGCAATATTGGGGGGTATCTCCCACCATTAGGGCTACTGATGATGGCCTCTGTCCTTCTCAAAGAAAAGCATGATGTGCAAGTGATGGACTGCCCCGTCAACCAGTACAGCATAACTGATGTTATGGAGAAAGTAAAGGAGTATCAACCAGATATGGTGGGAATCGCTGCAGTTACTTCATTGTACGATAAAACAATGGTTATTTCTCAGCGCATTAAAGAAGCACATCCAAATATCCTCGTTTTGGTGGGCGGCCCTCATACGAAGTTTGAGCCGGATAAGATCCTCGAAGAAACAAAAGCGAACGTTGTTCTCGTTGGAGATGCGGATATCACTATAAAGCACATTGCAAATGACAAGGAAAAATATATGACGCCACAGGTGGTGTATGGGGAAGTAGTCAAGGATCTTGATGCGCTTCCAATTCCTGCCAGGCACCTTGTTGACATGTCGTTATACACATCCCTTCCTAACAATTGGAGGCGATCCCCTCATGTCTTCCAGATCATGTCAACTCGAGGCTGCTTTTTTCGATGCACGTTTTGCGCATCAGCAAAAACAAACTATCGTGTAAGAAGCGTTCCAAATGTTATTGCTGAGCTGAAGCAGCTCAAGAAAGAGTATGGTATTCAGGAAATTGCGTTCTGGGACGACATTTTTACCATGGACAAGCAGTGGGTCGCTGACTTTTGTAAAGCGCTGGGCGACGAAAAGCTTGATCTTGCATGGTCTTGCGAGACCAGAGTTCATCTGCTTAGCCCTGAAATTCTCAAAGCAATGAAAGAAGCAGGGTGCTGGAACATTTTCCTTGGCATCGAATCCGGAAATCAGGATCTGCTCAATAATATTAGAAAGGGAACGACAATCGAACAGATTCGAGATGCAGTTGGAATGATCAAGAATGCAGGTATTGAAGTACGAGGGTCCTTCATGTTTGGCTTGCCTGGGGAGACACCTGAAAAAGGAAGGAAAACAATTGATTTCGCTATCGAGCTTGATTGTGATTACACCCAGTTCAGCCTATGCACTCCTTTCAAAGGAACAGAGTTGTACAATACTATAGACCAATGGGGAACGTTTGCTGATACATCGAACAAAAGCCAAACCATTTGGGAGCCAGTGTTCATTCCTTATGGTTATAAGAGCCCGCAAGAGCTGCGAGGCATGCTGAAGAAAGCATATCGAAATTTCTATTTCAGGCCAACCTATATTTTTAATCGCATCAAGAAAATTCGCACTATGGCTGATGTTAAAAGGAACTTTCTTGGGCTCAGAATGGTGCTTGGGTTCACGGGGCATTAAAATAGGTACTATTGTATCACCATAACCAAATACCTCCACCACCCTGTGCCAGCAAGAGTACCACAATCTTTAAGTAGTCTGGATGGTGCCGTAAAAAAATGGATAACCAGCCCGCGTGGAAGTCAAGAACTGTTATTTTCACCATCTTTGTTCTTATCCTTCTGACTGCATTTCTCTTTAGGTTTGCCGGCTTTACCAGAGAACCAGCCAGTTATCATCCTGACGAATATATTATTGTCGAAAAAGTTATGGCAAAAGTGACTGGGTACCAGGAAGGTGCTGAGTTAAAAATATACATGTGGCCAGGAGTTACTATATCCAACTTTTTCATCATTTTTTTTACGCTTCTCAAATGGGTTGGAGTTGATATTACTTACCTACTTGTTTTAAAGACGTTGCAGTTCTCTAGCATCCTTTTTGGAACAGCGAGCGTTGCTGCAGTATTCTTTTTAGCGCAGCGAATGTATAATACTCCCACGGCGTTACTGGCGTCAAGCTTCTTTGCTGTTATGATGGATCCCATACGAATTGCGCGTTGGGCAACAACAGATTCTGCATCCATATTCTTCATGATTGTTTGCTTTCACTTTTGTTACCAGCTCATGAAATCAAGGGAGAACCCTCATGAAGAAAAATGGATAAAATGGAGTGGAAAAATAATAAACCTTCAGTTTCC
>JACOVM010000046.1 GCA_016177345.1 Candidatus Woesearchaeota archaeon
GGGTTTTTCAAAGCTCTCTATAATATATAGAAATTCAGAATCTTGTAGTATCCAGAATGGAATGGGCGTTTGTGGCAGCCCCCCACATTTCTACAGAAGGAGCATCCTTTGACAGAAGGCTGCTAAGAACAACCTGATAGTACTGCTGTTCTTCATGAGAAACGCGAGCAAACTGATCAGCCTCCAAGAGCCCATAAGGATAGCCTGGAAAAAGAGGGTCTGCAGCATTCCACAACAAGCTTGAAAGAGCTGTTTGAACCTGACTAATATGGTCACTAACATGGTTAATAGATACTATACCAGATGCTATTCCAGAATTGCCTTCGGAAGGGGCATCATAAGAGTTATGAGAAGGAAACCACAGGTCAACACGAAAGACATGCTTTGAGGCTTGATGCCATTTCACAAAACACAGGTCAAACAGTCCTTGGTACAGACCCCTCTGCTCCTTCATCGGTGAAAGCAAAGAATAAGACAGCACTGGATAATAAAACCACGCACCCTTAGGACTATGATAATGAAGCAAGCCAAGCACACTTCTCCCTTGCTTGGTTCTTAGCTCGCTTGTCTTTGATACAGCAAGAACAGTTACCGAGCTAGCTTCTGCAGCTTGAAGAAGGGAAGAAAAAAATACTTCATCATGCTCGTACATTCTCTGAAGCGAGCCATCAAGAACAAGCATGCCCTGAGGGATAGCCTTGCAAAGCTCTGCAGCAAGATGCAACTCAAGATATCTTCGGACAATGCCGCCAATGGCTGACGGGGAGGCAGATGACGCACCTTGGCGAAGTGATTCGTGCGCTGGCTTAAAGAAAAATGTTTCTGGAAATGAGGGAGGGGTTGCTGATAAAAGGCTTGCTTTGGAGAGTGGAAAACAAGCCGCTTTGTAAGCCTGCACCCCCTGATCAATCACTGTTTGCACCAGCACGCCGTACAACATAGTAGTTGACAATTGCTTTTCTCTTCCTTTATACACGCTTCCATAAGCGCGAATAAGATGAACAGAGAAGGATGCAGTTTGAAGAAGTGTTGCATCACCCCCATCAATAAAAGAGAGTGTGCCAAAATTTGCATGTTCATTGCCCCTTCCATTATCCCTTCCATTGTCTCTCTCAGCAGTATAGGTGAGGCAATGGAAATGGGCTGCCGAAAAAGGAATGGTTTCTCCAAAATGGCCTGGAAAGACAACAGCGTCATCTTTCAGAAGTATTTTTTCCCGTTCAATAACATTGTGAAGGTGACGAACAAGCTCTTTCATAACCTACCTTTATAGTTTATCCCTTCGTATCTATTTTATTCCTTCGTATCTTATCTAACCTTACTAAGGGGATCATGTCCTGAAGCCCTTTTTGAAGAGAATATTGTGGGGTAAACCCGAGCACTGTTTTTGCCTTGGTAATATCGCTGTCCTGGCTTTGAATGTAATCTTTGATTGGATTTTCGATATATTTTGGAACAATCTGCTTTCCAAGAAGCTGATTGATTACCCTCACCATTTCGTTTAACGAGTGAGATGCCCCACTGCCGACATTGAACACCTCCCCATAAAGTTTCTTGGAAGATTCTAAAGCAAGAATAATAGCCTGGACGACGTCTTTAACGTACGTGAAATCCCGTGTTTGAGTTCCATCTCCGTAAATAACTGGCTGCTCATTTCTCATCATAGCCTGGAGAAATTGGGTGGCAAGATTTGCATAGCTACCCTTGCTCTCTTCATTAGGGCCGTAAATGGAAAGAAATCGCAGCCCAATCGTTTCGATGCCATGCTCTTTGCTAAATAGCGCTGCGCAGTACTCATTCATCAATTTTGTTGCCGCGTACATATTTGTGGGAACAACAAGCATGTCTTCTGTTAAGGGAGGGGCATTGTTCCCATATATGGACGAGGTTGATGCGTATATTACTTTGGCAACGTTGTTATACACCGCTGCCTTGAGAATAGTGAGAAAGCCATCAACATTCGTCTTCACCGCATCTCGAATATTGTCCAGGGAAAACATGGGTGATGCTGAAGCTGCGGCAATGTTGACAATTGCATAAGCATCCTTTGTTATCTCCAGTATTTTCTTCTCATCTGTTATATTTCCCTCAATAATGCTTATCGGATGTATGCTTCCATGGTGTGCCTGATGCAAAACAGGAGAAAGTGAGGAAAAAGAGAGATTTTCTTGCGTTCCAAGAGAAAAATTATCGAGAGCAACAACAGAATATCCCCTTTTACAGAGCTCGATCGTGAGGTTGCTTCCAATAAACCCAGCTGCCCCTGTTACTACAATTTTTTTGTTCGTCATGGTTAATAGAGACCACTAGCCTCTTATCAATATTGTCTCTTATTAGTATTTATCCTCGTATTAGTATTTATCAGTATTGGATAATCTTACTGCCCTGCATCTCAAAGTCAAATGAGATTTCTTGAAGGGGATGGAGTGCATTTTTGAGCTGCTCTTGCCGTTCTTGGCTGCATTGGAATAGCAGAAATCCACCACCACCAGCGCCGAGGATTTTTCCTCCAGAAGCGCCATAATCTATTCCCCGCTGATACAAGGAATCAATAATCATATTGCTTACTCGCGATGCGAGCTCTCGCTTCTTCAGCCACCCCTCATGAAGCAGGGGGCCAATTTTGTCAAATGCACGATCCTGGTGAAGCACGCGCCTTGTTTCTATCGCAAGCTGTTTCATATGCTGAAGATTCTTCATTTTTGTTTCAGTATTCTTGGTCTGTTCCCGATGAATTTCCGTGCTGCTCCTCACCATTCCAGTATAGAAGAGGATAAGGTCTTTTTTCAGCCTTTCTCTCTCAAGCTTATCACTATCATCTAACAAGATTGGCCAGTGCTTAACATTCTCATCAGGATGAAACTCCATATAATTAATTCCGCCAAGAGCCGCTGCGTACTGGTCTTGCTTTCCACCAGGCTCTTGCAGAACGTCTCTCTCAAGGAGGCATGCAAGACGAGCAAGTTCTAGTGCAGTCTTCGGCTCTCCTTTGAAGGTGAACAGCGCATTTAACAATCCAACCGTGAAACTGCTCGAGGAGCCAAGGCCAGTTCCCTCAGAAGGAATATCTGCAACCGAAATGATTTCTATTCCTTTGGAAATTCCAACAAGCCTGAGTGCCTCTCGCACCACGTTATGCTGGATATCGTCAATACGATCCACAATCTCTGTTTTAGAGTAGCTCACTCGTATTTTATCATCAAATTTTTTGTTGACAATAATATACATGTACTTATTGATTGCAGCGTTCACAACAGCACCAAATTCATGCTGATAAAATGACCTGATATCTGTCCCGCCACCAGTGAAGGTGATGCGAAATGGTGTTTTTGAGATAATCATTGCCGTACCTCAACAAGGTGCGATGGTTTTTCTTCTTGATTTTGCTTGAAAACATGATGCACAACAGCATGGTATAAGCTTTCCTCAACATAATCTGGCTCTATGCTATATTGTTTGTCTTTTCCAGCATTTCCGGTCTTCACAAGAATAGTTGTGCAGCCCGCATTCTTTCCTGCAAGAATATCCCTGGTACTATCCCCAACCATGGTCGATTTTTTAAGGGAAATCTGAAGATCATGGGCAGCTTGTTGGAGCATGCCAATGTTTGGCTTTCTACAATCGCAAGGGCGCCGATAGATTGGATTATTTGCTTCTGGATGGTGCGTTTCCGGGTGGTGTGGACAATAGTAGATAGCGTCTACTCTTGCGCCATATTTTGCGAGCTCTTGCCTCAAATAGTTATGAATGTTTTCAACATCTTGCTCTGTACAAAGTCCACGGGCAATGACAGGCTGGTTTGTTGCAATAACAACAGGAATGTGCTGTTGGTTAAGAATTCGTATTGCCTCAGCAGCTCCAGGAAGAAGGTGGAATTGGGAGGTTGCGGTGATAAACTCAATTTGCTCATTAATAACACCATCCCGATCAAGAATCCAAGCGTCCTGCTCTGGCCGTGCTGATTGTTCAGATTGCAGTGAGGGTTCATACAGCACTGGTTTCCCTTCAATTATTTGTGTGCTTATATTTGTGCACTTTGGTGTGCTTATCTGTGCACTTTCCGGCATTTGCGCAATTTGTGTATATTGAGGGGCATACTTTGTTTGCCTACCCTCTTGTTGTTTTGTCTCGTAATATTTTTCAACTTGCTGAAGCCTTTCGGGAGTTCCCATATCTTTTAGATACGCCCCAGGATCATATCGTTCTGTGTTGTATGCATACACCCTTCCAGATGAAATAAGGCTTGTGATGATATCGAGTTCTAGATTAAGCTTTTGCTCATTTGGAAAATGGTCAAGGGCTGTTCTGTTGATGACGCAAAGCCCTGCATTGGTTATCCTTGAGCCAACATCTCTTCCAGGCTTGTGGATGAGCTCTTTTACTTGTTCCCCATCGTCAAGAAGAATAACATCACTGTCTTCTGGATGGTCTGAGGGGTGGACAACTAACGTTGCCAATGCATTGCGTTGCTGATGAAACCTTAGCAAAGCGCGAAGATCCATATCAATAAACACGTCTCCGTTCATAACAATCACATCATCGTGAAGGAGATCACGCGCATGGACAATTGGGCCACCACTGCCCAGCGGAAATGGCTCTATTGAATGTTGTATCTGCACGCCAAACAATTTTCCATCTCCAACAACCTCAATAATCTTCCCTGCAAGGCGGCCAGAGCACAATATTACCTCTTTAATTCCATAGCGTTGAAGCAAAAGCAAAAGATGCTCAAGAATTGGCTTTCCACCAACCGAGATAAGCGGTTTTGGAACATCCCTTGTTAGGCTGCCAAGCCTCGACCCTTCCCCCCCGGTAAGGATGGCTGCTTGAGCAACCGCTTGAACAGCTGTTTTTCCATCATCATTATCTATTTTGTTATCATTATCTCTTTTGTTATTTGAGTTGTTATTTGTTTGCATACCAAGAATATTTTGTGCACTCTCTTCCGCACTCCATTGCTCATCAAACAGGTCATGAATTGCCTGTTTCACTGCTTCTTGTGATGTACACGACGCTTTCCATCCCAACGATTCTATTTTTGTTGGGTCTAACAGCACTTTTGGAACATCTCCCTTCCAGCCACGGTCCCCCCCAGTGTATACTAGCTCAAGTTTTTCCCCTGTTCTTCGTTTATACTCTTCGGCAAAAAGGCTGGTTATTTCCCGGACAGTGATGCTTGTTGCGGTTGCAAGATTAAAGATTTCCGTCGTCCAATGAGGCTTGTCATGACCCCTGTTTTGATCAGTCATAATTGGGTATGCGCTTGTTTGATATTTGTTAAGAACATAAATGATCGCGTCAGCAACATCCTCTGCAAGAATGTATGATTTTTGCTGGCTTCCATCTCCAAGAATTTCTAATCGTTCCGGTGTCCTTTTTACTTTTTGGATGAAGTCATAGATTACCCCGTGCGTTCCTCGCTTTCCAACAACATTAGCGAAGCGAAAGATCAATGCCTTCATCCCGTACAAGTGGCAGAATGCAGAGATCATGCCTTCACCGGCAAGCTTGCTTGCACCGTAGTGGGAAATAGGAAGGAGTGGTGCGTACGTTTCTGATAATAATGCATCTTGCACCACACTCTTAACATCCCGCTTTTCTTTTTCTATCTGTTTCTTACTTTCCTCACCATACACGGCAGAGGTAGAAGAAAAGACAAGCACTGTTATTCCATTTTTTCTCATTGCCTCAAGAACATGGTACGTTGCAATGGTTCCCTGCTGAAGGTCAAGGTCTGTTTGTGTTTCACTCTTTCGAATGTCAGAATTGGCAGAGAGGTGAATTACAACATCATGGCCCTTCATGCAGTCTGTTAATTTTTTGAGGTCAAGAAGGTCTCCTTCGATAATGTGAAGATCCACGTTGCCTTGGTGATGGCGAAGAAATTCTCTTTTTCCAGAGCTGAAATTATCAAAAACAGTCACGCGCCCTATCTTTAGCAAGCGATCCACAACGTGGCTTCCAATAAATCCAGCTCCGCCAGTTACAAAATACTTCATTGTTGAGTCCAAGGTATCACGATCATTTGACATTATTAATTAATATATCTTAATATATAGCTCTGCAGAAAATCTTTCTTCCTTTTAAATCCTTCTTCCTTTTTAGTCGCCAAACCGTTGTTTTTGACTAAACAACATAGCTTTGGGGCGTCGCCGTGATTTTCCAAGACAAGTCTCTCAAAACTCGCATCGCTTCTATTTTTGCATCCTGTACAGTGTATAGTACTGAGGGCGAGTTTTGCGTGGACCCCTCCCTGTCGTACCTCCGCAGCGCAAAGGCATGATTCCAGGGACAAGCACAAACCTCCGAATCGTCAAAAGCGCCTTGGGCTCCGAGCAAAGCGAGGAGCCCACGGCTACACGTCTATATAGTTATACCAACGCAAGAATTTTCATCAAAAGCAGTACATTTTTTACTCGATGCTACAAGATAGTTGTGCGAAGGAGAGTAAAAAATGCACTGTGGGATAAAAGAGACCTAAACAAAGTTTAGGCACGGCGGCGCCCCAAATTAGGATGGCATTTTCTACAAAGCCTTAATACAACTTATTTAATACACCTTCTTCACAGCATAATTTTTTGATGACGATTGCTTATAATAAGTCTTAATTGCAATGTCTGCCAGAATGCCTGACAAGAGGAACTGCACCCCAAGGATAACGCTAAGAATTGATAAGGTGGGGAGGAATGTCTCCGAGAGATCCTGGTTCTCAACAATCTTCAAGTACACTGCGATAATTCCGCAGATGACGCCGAAGAATCCAAGGAGAAATCCCAGAAACCCAAACAAGTGGATTGGCCGCGCAGAGTATTTCTGCCAAAAGGCTACAACCAGCAAGTCAAGAAAACCCTTGAATACGCGCTTGACGGTATATTTCGTTGTACCAAATCGTCTTGGGTGGTGTTGAACTTTTAGTTCTCCAATCCTAAACCCTTTCCATTTAAGCAGCGCTGGAATGAATCGATGCATCTCACCATACAATTCAAGGTCGTCAAAACACTCTTTTCGGTACGCCTTGAGGGTGCATCCTGAATCATGAGTCCTTTCTCCAGTTAGTGTTGCCCGGAGAAGATATGCGATTCGCGACAAAAATCTCTTCATTATCGGATCCTGCCTCTGATGCCTCCAGCCGCTAACAACATCGTATTGGCCTTCTTCCATCTTTTGGAGCAGCTTTGGAATGTCTGTGGGATCATTTTGCAAGTCTGCATCAAGGGTGATTATAATACTTCCTTTTGCTTCCTTAATGCCCGCCATAAGCGCCGCGGTCTGCCCAAAATTTCTTCGTAACTGAACAATTTTCAACTTCTTTTTCCCTTTCTCTCTTGCCTTTAAAGAAAGAAGATGCCGAAGAGTACCATCCCTACTCCCGTCATCAACAAAAACAAGTTCATAGTTTGTTCCTAACTGGTCGAGAACGTTTCTGAGCTCTTGGTATAAAAGTCCTACATTTTGTTCTTCATTATACGTTGGAATAACAATGGAAAGCTGCATGACCCCCACTCCAAATTCTTTTGCCTGCCAATTAGGTTACCATGCTTCTTTATGGTATAGCAAACCTCATTGATTTATGAACAGATTTAATGAGATTCTGCTATTACTTTGAAGCTTCCTGCTGATGGTACCAGGCTACGAATCGAGCAAGGCCTTCCCCTATTTTAATCTTTGGTTTATAACCGAGAAGGCGTTGAGCCTTTGAAATATCAGCATAGGTTACAGAAACATCACCGGGTGGCAAAGGGTGGTGCTCTTGAATGGCCTTTTTTCCAAGGAGCTCTTCTAAAATGGTGATAATTCTCCTGAGCTCGACAGGAGATGAATTTCCCAGATTAATGATTTCAAACTTCATTGGTGTATTGAGCGCTGCGATGATCCCCTCAACGATGTCTGTAACAAAGGTATAATCCCTCTGGGTAGTTCCTTCTCCAAACACCTGGATCGGGGTTGATTCGAGGATTGCCTTGGTAAATTTGTACACCATCATGTCTGGCCTTCCTCGTGGGCCATAAACGGTAAAAAAACGAAGACAAGTAATTGGAAAGCCGTACAGCCGGTGATAACAATACGAATACAGCTCACATGCCCGCTTTGTAACACCATACGGGCTGATAATATTTTCTACGATATCTGTTTCAGAGAATGGAACTTTAGTATTGGTTCCATAAATGCTAGATGAGGATGCAACAATAAGATGTTTAATGTCATGTTTTCTGCAAAGCTCCAGGATGACAAGTGTTCCAATAATATTGTCATCGACATATACTTGCGGATTGTTGATTGATGCCCTGACCCCTGCCCGGGCAGCGAGATGAACAATATGGGTAACCCTGTTCTTTCTGACAATATCCTCCATTGCATCATAATCTGTAATATCCTGCTGGCAGATAACAACATTTGCTTTCTGTCGAATGAACGCCAAGTTTTCTTCCTTCCGCCTTGGGTCATAATAATTGTTGATAGAATCAACGATAACAATGCGCTCATTCTGGTGTATCAGGGCTTCTGCGAGATGGCTTCCAATAAATCCAGCCCCACCTGTGATAAGAATTACCTTTGACCCTTTCTGTTCGTTCATGGTTGGCGTGTTTAGTGGATTTTTTTGCCTATTATGTCAAGTAGTTTTTTATGTTAAGTAGTTTTGCTACTTGCTCTTATTTTGCACTTATCTATTATCTATTCTGGAGCAGAAGGCTCTGGAACTACTCCCTGAATAAGAGGTTGTGATCGTATATCCTGATCTTCCTGCTTGCCTTCCCAATCGATCTTCCAGGTGTAGATGTTCCAGTTGTTTATTGCTGCTTGGTGGCCGAAGAAGTCAAAATGATCTAAGCCCCCATTATCCTGGAAGTAAAAGAGCCTGGTAAACATGCTTCCTGCCAATCGATAATCCAAAACAAGGCTTCTGATCTGGCCTTCCCCGGCAGGGAACAGCGCTAAGGAAAACCCAATCGGAGGATTTTCAAGGTCGCTTTGTTTGGTGAACAATACCTTATTTTGAAATTTATTGTTTTGATCCATGTATGCAAGAGAAAAAGGAGGGTATTTTTCTCTTGTATTTTCAATGACAGCAGTCATATCAGCTAAGTTGATGCTAACCACGAACGGCTGGCTCTGCCCTGGAATACCATGCTGGCAGGTTGCAATATTGTTTTGCACAGGGCATGTTGTTGCTGATTGGTAAGCTGGCCAGGGGCTGATCCAGTTATTGGCTTCCTGTTCTGATGTTAACGACTGGACACTGAAATAGGTTTCTTCTGCTGTCTTCTCATCATAGCCAAGATTATCCATCAGGAATTTCTTTCCCTCACTCATTGACTGCTTTTCTTTCCCAACATTTGCCCATGCGCTTGCCCGTTCAAAATTCCAGCCACCAAAGTGCGCCCACACACCTGATTTGGAGATCATATCTTCGCTGGTGATAAAGAAATTTTCTGGAGGATTGCAATGGGTTTTTTGCAGCGCTTGCTCGACGACGGTCTTTGGAACCTGCTTTTCAAGGATTGCCTTTGCCTCTTTTTTATCTTTTACGATAATCTCATAAAGGAGATTAACAGTCTTAACAGGATTTTTCAATTCCTTATCTAAGATTTCGAACGCGTCATTCCCCCCGCAGTCTAGCATTCGAAGAATCCCAACAGCTTCTGCTTCATTGTCAGTGAGAAGCACTTTTCCCATCCAATGAGCATGTGGCCTGTTTTGGGAAGCTCCATCAAAGGTTACTGCCCTGTCAGCTCCTGCTTTGAACCAATGGCCAAAGTCCCACCACGAATTAATAATAGCATCCTCCTTTGAGTTCTCTTTTATCTTTACCAGAGTAAACTCCCAAGCGTCATTGTATGATGGTGTGCTCGCATACCCCATATATTTTGATTCCGCGCACATGCCATGCTTGCACAGCGATGGAGGAAGGAGAGAGATAACTCCAATGAGAAAAAGGAATATAATAACGCTAATCGCACTCGTCAGCAGCGCTGGAACATGGAGCTCTTTTTCGAAAAATGAGCTTACTTTTTTTTCTACAAGGGACAAGCTCATTGATACTGCGAGAACAAATGGGGGAATAGCAAGCATGACAAATCGAATTCCTTTTGTTGCTGCGTACCAGGTTCCCAAAAACCAGATAACCAGGAGGAGGCTGTATAAAATAGCCGCACTGTGCTCTTCCTTTTCCCCTTTACCCATAATTGCTTTTAGTACCAAAAGAATAATGCCAAGAATAGCTAAAGACATCAATATTTTTCCAACTGTTCTGCCGCCACTAACTATGTCAACCACTTGCCTTGTTGATACATCGTTGAGCTCTGCAACGGTAGTGTACACGTTTGGCCAGATGACGGTGGATTGAGTCGCTGCTTTAAGATTAATGAAGCTAAGAGGCTGGCGGACAGATTCAGTAAATGTTTGAACATTTGTAATCAAGCTTATTGATATTCCTGCCACTGCAATAAATAGGATAACGGTAAGAAGAATATCCCTCAGGGTTCCATGAAGGAGCTCTTTTTTAAGGTCATTCCTATATTGAAAGAGAAGGTAACAGAAGTATATTCCTGTTATTGCGAGAATAAAATCAAAAGCGTACCACCAGCCTTCCCATGCAAAACTGAACAAGCCAATACTAACGCCACTGAGGATAGCCCATAAGAGCCGTCTTTTTCTCTCTTCTGCAGTCATTGCTTGTATAAAAAAGAAGAATATGAGCAGTGAGAAAAAAATAGAGTATGCGTCAGTATCTGATGTCCCCCCTAGTGTTCGTGACATAAACGTTGGATGAACTGCAATAAGCATAGCGCTGAAAAAGCCACTCATGGGGCCCCCCAATTTTCTTCCTAAGAAAAAGGCTGGAATGACTGAAAGTATCGCGATGATTGCTTGTGAAAAAAAGATTACACCCATTGGTGTTGTATCTCTATTAAATATCTTGACGACCTTGTAGAGATACGCGCCGAAGTACGGGTGTAGGGTTTGTCGAATTGGCCTTCCATTTGGGGCAAGCATGTGCATGTCAATGTATGTTCCATTCACTTCCTTATCTCCCATAAATCCGTGGTCGATAACGTCAAGAGAATACCTATACCAGTACCAGGTGTCAATATCTGAAAGGTACGTTTGGCCTTTCTCATCCTTGAAATGCTGCCTTAGCTGGTCTGCCACATTAGCGACTTGCTGGTCATATACGTTTCGTTGTTGTTCCTTAAACTTGTTCAGCTCTGCGTCAATAAGGCTATTCCGATTTGCTGAAGGAAGGTTAGGGTATTGCTGATCGATCGCAGCAGAAATCTGGCTTCGATACGCATTATTAACTGTGTTAACGGCCCAGTCATTTGTAACTGGCATGTACAAAGGCTGGACTCTAATCAGAAGAGCAAATAAGAGTGGAATAAGGATGAGAAATATGGTTTTGTGTTGCTTGATGAAGTGAAGAATGCCTTTTCCAACAGACTTTAAATCCCCCACAGTAAAAGAAAGCTCTTGTTCGTTTTTTTCTTTATTTTCCTTATCTGGTTCTTGTTTCTCTTTCTTGTCTTCTTCTTGATGGCTTTTTTCAGAGTGAATTTGGCTGCTTTTTTCAGAGTGGGCCTGGCTGCTTTTCTCACTATCCTGGTTTTTACCATCATGGGCTTCTTGGTCTTTTGATTCTTTGTCTTTTGCTTTTCTCTTAAAGAACGAGGTTATCTTTCTGAAGTCAATGGCAATCTCTTCTTGTGCTGGTGAATTCTTTAAATTCTTTATATTGCTCACTTCCTCTTCTTTAGCATGATGAGCGTGCTCTTTGCTATCCTCTTTATCCATTTCTGTGCGGTTGCAGGGTTTGGTATATAAATGTTCTGGCGAGAAAAGCAGCTGAAAAAGTGAGATACCAGTTTGATGCTTATTCCTTTTTCTTATCCTTCGTACTTTAAAAGAAGGATAAAAATAATCACGCCACTCACTGCGTTCGGGCGTGAACGGGGGCTATGGCACAATCGCTATTGAAGAAAAGAATTGAGCCCTTTTTTCTTGCTCCTCAA
>JACOVM010000058.1 GCA_016177345.1 Candidatus Woesearchaeota archaeon
ATTCTTACCTTGATGTTTTTAAGCGCTTCCTTAAATTTGGCTTTTTAGCATGGGGAGGGCCGGTTGCCCAAATTGACATGATACGGCAGGAATTAGTAGAAGATGAGAAATGGATTAGCAAAGATAAATTCAATAGGGTTTTGGGAATATACCAGGCCTTGCCTGGTCCAGAAGCTCAGGAGTTATGTGTTTATTTTGGCACAGTTGCAAAAGGAAGGATTGGTGGGCTTTTGGCAGGGTTAGGATTCATGTTGCCCGGGTTATTATTGGTGCTTATTTTATCATGGTTGTATATAACAATTGGGATCAATTCCATTTTTTTCTCCTCGGTTTTTTTTGGCATACAAGCAGCAGTAATAGCACTCATATTTCGAGCAGTGCATCGAATAGGAAAAAATTCGATAACAGACAAGTGGCTTGCTCTTGCTTTGATATTGGCAGTATTGGGGGAGGCAATGAAGCTTCACTTTCTTGCTATTCTTATATCAACAGGGCTCATCTATCTTGTCCTCAAAAGAAAAAAATACCTCGTTGGAGCAATACTGGTATCTGTTTTTGTGTTTTTTTTAAGCCTCAATATTCTTCCAATTGTAAATGAGAATATATCACATGAAGTTGTGAATCAAGCTGTAAGGCAAGATGTTGGCCTTGGGACACTGTTCAGCTCTGGCCTCAAAAGCGGGCTTTTAACTTTTGGTGGTGCTTATACCGTAATTCCTTTCCTACGTAAGGATGCTGTTGAAAAAATAGGGTGGATGAGCGATTCTGAGTTTTTGGACGGTCTTGGCTTGTCAGGGATTCTGCCTGCGCCCCTTGTCATATTCGGAACCTTTGTTGGTTTTATTGGTGGTGGCTTATTAGGGGCTTTCGCAGTCACTGTTGGAATATTTTTGCCTGCATTTAGCTTTACCCTGTTGTTTTACAATCTTATTGAAAAATTAAGCAAAAACAGGGTTGCATACGAGTTTCTTTATGGAGTAACTGCCGGTGTTGTTGGCATTATTGCAGTTACCGCGGTTGATTTATTCAGAAATGAAATCACTAGCGCTTTTGCTTTTATCATTTTTGCCTTATCTTTATTTGTGTTGTATACATGGAAGTCAAAATTAAATGTTCCTGTTGTGGTTATTAGTGCAGGATTAGTTGGGTTTGCCGTAAAATCTTTAATCTTACCACTGATGTAAATATTCGTTCTCTTATTTGTGCTTCTATTGTTATAATTGGTATGATGAAACGCTAAATTAGGTTTAGTCGATGTTGTACTCCTTCACTTCTCTCGGCCATCATTAAGGTAGTAAGTCCACCTTGTCAGTTCAATGTATGGTAAGGAAGAGGCTCGACTGAAATTGATGGCGGACTTTTCGGTAACACTTCACAGCACAAAGATTTATATAACCCCCATCAAGACAGAGGCATATGCAAAAACAACCTGTGCTGGAAGACTGGCAGCGGATTGCTTGGGAAAAGCATCGTGTGGAATGCAAGAGGGCAAAGCTCCAGGACATTCACTTGTACGGCCATGGCGTTTCTATCTCTCCAACAACCCTTGATGCCATGCTTCAAGACCGCCATCAAGACACTCAAGCGTGGACGGCAAAGAGGAAGCAGGATCAAACACCCCTGTTCAGTGCTCATGATGAGCATCAGCCAGCATCTTCTTCTCAGCCTCTTGAAGAGGATGCTGGGCAAAATAACAGGAAAGAAAAAAAAGATGATTCTGCATTTGCTGCAACCGAGAGAATTGTTGCAGGCCAATGCACCTGCTGTAACACCTTGTTCCAGCTAGAAATTCTTGAAAAGGTGGGCACGATCCAGAGTGCTGATGTTGAGCTGCGAAAGCTTCAGAACAGCATGCCCATGCAGCAAAAGGAAACGTATGGGGCAAAGACAAGCGGATCAAGTGTTGATTATGCGCCGCGAACAAATGAAGAAGTAAAAATAACTTATACAGCAGGATCATCAGGAACCTATACTGATAGTGCTGCAAGCGGCAATGTTCAGTACAGCAAGGACCAATCGCCAAATACGGAATATAAGTGACCATCAGGATTATAGATGAGGTAAAAAATACCAACATTTAAAAAATAGCATATCTCTTTCTCTCTCCATGCCATCCAAGAAGAAACCGCAGGAATCACCAAAACACGCAGTTCAGAAAGAAGAAAGAACAATGGCAGGCCAGCAGAAGAAAGACCCTTACCAGGGGGTTCTTGAAGTGCTTGAATCATATGATGAGGGATGCCAAAAGCCGACACCGTTTTCTGCTGTTGATGAATGCTGTGCAACAGCGAGCCATAGTTCTCACGAGCACAATAACAGCAAGCCTTGCTGTTCCTCAAAGGAAAAAGCACAGCGAAAAAATAGGTAAGTGAGAAATGGATAAGGCTGTTTTGTAATAAGACCTGTTGTTTGGCTACACGTGGGTATTTGGTGATGGCACAAAACATTGTTTATCCTTCGGTCATGGCAGCAACAGAAGAAGAGCTTTCTCTCCTTTTTCAAAAGTTTGAAGGTATTGCTGGCCATGTCCATTTGGATATTGCTGATGGTACTGCGGTGCCAGCAACATCTCTCCATTTTCCATTTTCAATCCCCTCAAAATATTCTTTTCGTGCTCACGCGCACCTTATGGTGGCAGACCCAGAGCGATGGATCGCAAAATTGAAGCATCTTGTTGAGTTTTGCATTCCCCACATCGAGTACCTTTCTGATGTTCCCTGTTTCCTTTCTTCTACAAGGCAAGCTGGCATCCCTGCAGCTTTGGCTATTCGCCCCGAAACGCCAGTAGCAGCGCTTCTACCCTTTCTTCACGACCTTGATTATATCCTTGTCTTAACAGTTCATCCTGGATTTTATGGCTCTCCATTCCTTTCAGGCCCGCTTGAGAAAATAAAAACCATAAAACAGATAAATAAGAACATAACAATTATTGTTGATGGCGGCATGACGCCAGATACTATACCCTGTGCTATTCGTGCAGGCGCAGACCATATCGTTTCAGGCTCGTTTCTTGCAAAAGCAGCCAATCCACGGCAAGCGATGGTGCTATTACAAGATGCAGTCATATTAGCAGAACGTATTAATAATTGAACTTGGTACGTTCTGCTAATATTGAGAATTTTGAAAAATCATCAAATTTTGTCAAAATTCTCAATAGAACCGCTTTGAAAAACCAAGATACGTTATTAAACCAAGGTTTTTCAAAGCTCTCTATAGCAGAATCTCATCAAA
>JACOVM010000053.1 GCA_016177345.1 Candidatus Woesearchaeota archaeon
CGCGCTCTGTCTGCGTTTAGCACTCGACTGGGTATCGAGTATCCGGGAACAAGATGAGGATCCGGGGCACGGCGCTTGGCGATGGCACTACCCGTTGAAAAGAGATTCGGGACAGAGCCTTTACCACAACAAAATATTTAAAGTGCCAGAGGGCTCTGTTCCAAATCTTTATTGGGGGAGCTATGAAAGAGTATTTAGACATGGTACAGTATGTTCTCGAGAACGGCCAGCATAAGGTAAACAGGACTGGTGTTGCTACGAGAAGCGTTTTCGCGTACTTCTATAAAGTAAGCCTCCAGAATGGCTATCCTCTTTTGACAACCAAAAAGATGTTTTTTAACTCAATGCTTCATGAGCTGTTCTGGTACCTTACTGGTGAGGCGCACGTCAAGAATCTTCGAAACGTAACCAAGATATGGGATGCCTGGGCTGACAGTGAAGGCCGGCTCGAAACAGCTTATGGCCGGTTTTGGAGAAGATACCCCTGCCCAGAAGCCGGGGTAGATGGCGAGCGATGGGGCCAAAAGTGGAAGCATCGAGATCCGGAAACAGGCCAGCTCGTGTTTGACCAGATCCAATACATTATTGATACTCTTAAGGAGATCAAAGAGAATCCTCAAACAAGCAACCTGCGCAGAATGGTTGTTTTGGCATGGCATCCGGGCAACGCTGCAGAAAGCAAGCTTCCCCCATGCCATTATACCTTTTGCTTTAATGTGCTAGGGAATAAGCTGAACTGCCACCTTACGCAGCGATCTGCAGATATTGCGCTTGGCGTTCCCTTTAATCTTGCCTGCTATGCGCTCTTGACCATGATTCTTGCAAAGCAGACGGGATTTGAACCCGGTGAATTCGCCCACACGCTTATCGATGCGCACATTTACGAAAACCACATTGAAAGCCTCAAGGAACAGCTTCAGCGGGAGCCACGCCCATTACCCAGTATTATGTTTCCAAACAAGCCACTGCAGGAGTTGCGATTTGAAGACTTTGTTTTAAAAGAATATAATCCTCATCCCGGAATCAAGTTTGAGGTTGCAGTGTAAAAAGTTTAGAGAATATGAGAATATTTTAGATATGAGAATATTTCAGAGGGCAGATACCATGACTGAGATTATCATCATTGCAGCGCTGGACGAGAATCATGTTATCGGAAATAAGAAAACGCTTCCGTGGCATATTCCAGAAGATTTCAGGCACTTTCAGGAAGCAACAAAAGGCCATGCAGTCATTATGGGACGGACAACGTTTGAAAGCCTTGGCAAGCCATTGTCGAACCGCCTGAATATTGTTCTCACCAGAAACCAGATAAGCCAGCTGAACCAAGAAGGGGTTATTGCGCTGCAGAACCTTTCTGAAGCGATAGAAGTAGCAAAGCAGAAAGGGTATCAACGCATTTTTCTGATTGGCGGTGCAAGCATCTACCTGGAGGGATTTGCAGTGGCAGATAAAATGGTATTAAGCCACATTCCTGGCATTCATGAAGGAGACACGTTTTTTCCGCAATGGAATGCCAATGAATGGATTGTAACAAATGAGGAGCAACGAGAAGGCTTCACGATTAAAACATATGAACGAAAAAGACACGAACGAGCAATAGCCCCATTATCCATTTCTTCTTCCATTTCTTCCTCTTTTTCCATTTCTTCCTCTTTTTTTTCATTACCGCTTCAGCAAGCCGATCCTGCCCTCTATCAACGCATAACTGAGGAACGTTATCGACAACAAACAACCTTAAACCTTATCCCCTCAGAAAATTATGTCAGTAAAGCAGTGCTTGAAGCAACAGGAAGCGTGCTCAACAACAAGTACAGTGAAGGATACCCCGGAAAACGGTATTACCAGGGAAATGAGTGCATTGATGCCGTTGAACAGCTTGCTATTGACCGAGCGAAGACGCTATTCCATGTCAATCACGCAAATGTCCAGCCCTATTCTGGAAGCCCGGCAAACCAAGCAGTGTATTATGCCCTCCTTCAGCCAGGAGATAAGATTATGGGCATGCACTTGTTCTATGGGGGGCATTTAACGCACGGCTGGAAAGTCAATTTTTCTGGCAAGTTCTACACTAATGTCGGCTACACTACTGAACAAAACGGGTTCCTTGATTACGACAAGGTTGAGGAGCTTGCAGAGAAAGAGCGCCCAAAGATTATCGTTTGCGGAGGCACAGGCTATCCACGATTGTATGACTTTAAGAGGCTTGGGCAGATTGCGAAGAATGTTGGGGCATATTTTCTTGCGGACATCGCCCATGAAGCAGGGCTTATCGCTGCCAATGTCGTTCCCTCTCCAGCAGGCCATGCTGATGTGATAACAACAACAACGCATAAGACTCTTCGAGGCCCGCGAGGGGCAATGATCATGTGCAATGGAGAGCCTTCCACGCCAATGAAAGAGCTTCCTGCCGGAGCAGACCCAAGGAAGCATATTCCAACACTGATCGACCGAGCGGTATTTCCCGGCCTGCAAGGAGGCCCCCATAATCATACCACTGCTGGAATCGCTGCTGCTCTTCATGAAGCAATGCAGCCCTCCTTCAAGCCTTATTGTGAACAAATTATTACGAATGCAAAAACTCTCGCAGCAACGCTGATGGATCATGGCGTTTCTCTTGTTTCTGGCGGAACAGACAAGCACCTGCTTCTTGCCGACCTCACCAATAAAGGGGTTGGGCTCGGCAAGGAGGCAGCAATTGCTCTTGAGCGTGCTGGCTTAATCGTCAACGCAAATACTATTCCTTATGACCCAAGCACGCCATTCAAGCCATCAGGAATCCGGCTTGGAACACCAGCGATGACAACACGTGGCTTAAAGGAAGAAGAGATGAAACAAATCGGAGAATGGATCGCTTCTATCCTCAATGCCATGGACGATTGGCCACTGCAGGCCTCTATCAAGACAAAGGTTCATAATCTTTGTGCAGCCTTCCCCGTTTATTCTACCGTTTATTCTGTCCAATGATATCAAACGTATCAAACAACATATCGAACAATAATGTCACGCAAGGGGCTGAAGAAAACATCCTTCACCATAGCGCCTTTTCGTATATCTTCCGCCACAGGCATGCACGAAAATTTATCGTATGGTGCATGATTTGGCTTCTTTTTCTCCTTCTTCTTGCGATAAAAGATTGGTTATTGCTCGGCATCCTTCTCGCCGCAAATATTCTTGTAAGCATTGCAATGAGGCCATTAAAAAGGTTCACGATTGGAATAGCAGTGGAGCTCGTGACCTTTAGCAGCGTCATCGCTGGAATGGTATACGGGCCAACCATTGGCGCACTATTTGCAATGGTATCCTTAATTACCAACTTCTTTTTCATCGGCAGGGTAACCATGTTTCTTCTTTTAGTTATTCCGGTCTATGCAGGAATTGGCGCTCTTGCTTCCCTTTTTTCCTCAACAGCACTAGCCAACCCAACAATTGCTGCAACTGCAGGGATTCTTCTCACGATGCTCTATAACTTCATCGTCTCCTTCCTCATTATCGCACTCTTTGCAGGAAACATTAAAAAGTGCATTACGTTTAGCAGCATCAACATTGCGGTAAATGTCCTTTTATTTGCAAATCTTGCAGTTCCTCTTATCCGGGTGATGGCATAATGGATGACAAAGAAAAAGAAAACAACAAAGAAAACAAAAAAAAGGAAAAAGGCGGAGAAAAGGAAGAAGCAAAGAAAGAAGGAATTCTTCACCTAGTTTATGATATTTGCAGAAAAAAGCCGATGAGAAATTACCTCTTGTTTTTATTCTCTGTTCTTTTGATTATTCTTCTATTCGTCGCCTCGAGGCAAGCCTTTGCTATCCTCGCCCTTCTTGTCCTGAACGCTGTCCTTGCGTTTATGGTCCGGCCGCTCAAGGCTCTCCTGAGTGGATTTGAGCTTGTTACATTCAGCACTGTTTTATTCAGTATTGCTTACGGCCCAAAAACAGGCCTCCTTGTCGGCCTTATCTTCATCATAGTCAATCTCTTTTGTATTGGGCGGTTTACTCAATACGCAGTTATAATGGTTCCTTCAGTGATGCTTCTCGGCTATTTCGCTTTCTACCTCAGTGGGTTTGGCATCACCATCGCCGGAATTATTATGACTCTCATCTACAACCTTCTCGTCATCCTTGGCATTATCGTGTTTCTTGGCGGCAACCCAGCAAAAGGAATCTCCTACATTGCTGTAAATACAGTCTGGAATATCTTTTTGTTTAGCCTTGCAGCACCGACAGTATTAAATATTATAACCTAAAGATAATATTATAATCTAAAGATCATTATTTAAACCGTGATTGAACAGATATAATTAAACAAATATAATTAGCAAAGAATTAACAAAGGCAGGCCATATGGCGCTTAACCATCTCAAAAACGTACTTGCAAGAAGAGACCAGATCATTAATAACAAGTCTTTTCGGCGAGGCATGGTGCTCTTCTTTTTTGTTGTTCTTCTTCTTGTTCTGTTGATCTCATTTCGATTTCTCTTCGCCGTGCTTGCCCTTCTCTTTTTGAGCATCTTGATCGGGTTCTTTCTTCGGCCAATTCGCTCTTTAACGCTCGGCATTGAGATTGGCATTCTTGCTACCGTCTTGTCGAGCATGACGCATGGCATCAAGGCAGGCCTTGTTGTCGGGCTCGGGGTCTTGACCGCAAAGCTTATTGCAGAAGGAAGCTTAAGCGTTTACAGTTTAGTCATCTATCCATCCCACATTATTATTGCGATAGGTGCAGGGCTTATTCCTGAAGCGAATATAACTGCCGTTGGCATTGCCGCTGCTGTTTTTCATAACCTTTTTACTGGCTTGCTTTCTTTTGTATTTCTTGGAGGACAGACAGGAAAAATTCTCACCTTTGTCAGCACAAACCTTCTCTTCAATGCATTTCTCTTCTGGTGGGCTGCACCGTTCTTGTTGAGGGTTATGAGTTAAGTTTTTAGTTTGAAGTTGTCGCTGCTTACAAGCCAAGCTCTCCAATTCCTAACAAAGCACTCTAAACACGCAAGGGCAATATTAATAAATAC
>JACOVM010000049.1 GCA_016177345.1 Candidatus Woesearchaeota archaeon
GTCCAGAGTTATACTTTTGTATAACTAAAGTATAACTCATATAAAAATGTTTCTAAAAAAGAAGTAGAGGAAGATCGCAACCAATATTACCTCCGCATTTTCCTCTCCTGCGCTTTCATCCGTGCCTCAAGGGAAGAAAGCACAGCTTGAGAGACCCCATACCGATAGTAGTGCCAGTAAGGAAGTCGCACTATAGGCTGGGTTTTGCAAGAGAGCGATGATTTATCTCGAGGATCAGACTCTTCAGACTCTGAAGAAGCAACACAAGATATTGATGCTACGTTCCTGACAGTTTTATCTTTTTCCTCTTTGCCGTTCTGATTGCCAAGCACCAATTCACCAATGGTTATCTCGAAGTATCGCAGCGGTTCGTTCTCCAGCCCTTCAACTGCACGCAACGTTAGCCTGTATATGGCAGCCTTAACTGGATCCTCCTCTACCGCAATGGATCGCATGGTACAGTCCATATACCACATTGTTGGAATCCTATATATCATACTGGAGTAACGCCGTGATATATGGCACGACCCATAAGTTTGATAATGCTTTAATTGCTCATCGACCCAATCCGTAATAGACATTTGAGCAGCCAATGGCGATGTAACTGGCGGTGGCGACCATTCAGTATCACTACAGCCACCAACTACCCCGGCAACAAGAGCGGCAAGAATCCCATACCTCATGTTTGTGGTCATTTCAAAAGAGAGTAAAGGGGTGCTTAAATAACTTAGGACCCCTGGGCCCATATGAGCCCATAACAGAATGGATTAAACAAATCCAGCCTTAGGCTGCTAACCTTATTTCTGTATACCAAAACCAACAACAACCTTTATAAACAGGTGGCTTCTTCGCTGGGATATGGTAAAGCTTCGAAAAGGAGTAGCATACCGCCACCTGAAACGGCCGTACACCAGAAAGTCAAAATACCGTAGTAAATCCTTTATCCGAGGGTCTCCCCAGATTAAGATCGTACGATACGTCATGGGGGATGTTGCAAAGAAATTTCCAGTCATCCTGACTGTTCACTCCAATCAAGACCTGCAATTACGCCATAACGCGATCGAGTCTGCACGCCTGACAAGCAATAGGCTTTTAGAGGTCTCTGTTGGAAAGGGAAATTTCTACCTGAAGCTTCGTGTTTATCCTCACCATGTTCTTCGCGAGAATCCACTTGCTGCTGGGGCTGGCGCAGACCGTATGTCCACTGGCATGCAGCTTTCTTTTGGAAAGCCAATCGGCAATGCAGCCCAGGTGAGAAAAGGCCAGGTTATTGCCGAAGTCGGAACAGAACGGCAGTTCGTGGGTATTGCTAAAAAGGCGCTTCATCGCATGGCATACAAGCTCCCTTGTTCAACAACCATCCAAATTAAGGAGCAGAAAGAAACAGCAAATGCAGAGGCATAGTGTTCTTTTACCATAGTTGCTTTCTGGTGCATATTCTATAGAATATCCATAACACTTAAATAAGGCATTATTCTCTATCATTATTGTGTTTGCGTGATTGCTTATGGCTGAAACTTTGAATACTATAGATAGAACTGATAGAACTAAACAGAGAGAGCCACGAAAGCCCATCAATAGGTTTTCCGAGGAACAACTTCTTCGCGTGGCTAGTACAATTACCTCTGCTTCCCCTGGGAATATCCTCCTTCTTGGCGGAGGGGCTGCCCTGTCAGAAATAGCTGGTTACCAGCGGCTTCGGGGAAGAAGTGATGATCTTGATTTTATAGCAAATGACCAAGGGCTTGAAGCTTTAGCACGACAGCATGACATGAAGCCATGGCATGTTGAAGGGACGGGGTATGCCACCTTTGTCAGTGACGTTTTTGTCTGCGTATTCCACCCAACTGTTCACGGCTTGGTTGTTGATGCATCAGTGTACCTTGCCGCTATCGTTCGGCAGACGGGCCAGGGGCCAGTCCATACTGTTCCTGTTGAAACAAATCTTGCCATGAAAATCAGGCGGGGGGCTTCAAGAGACCAGCCGCACATTTATGGAAAAGACGGAATTGATGCTGCAACTATGGTAACTGGGCTTCGTGTTCTAAACACGCCATTTGATCATGCCTCTTTTGGAGCTGCGATGCAGCGCACTTGTGAGAGCTGTCGTCTTGGAGAGCCACTAGCCTGTCTTGATGCCATTGAACGCTATGGAAGCCAGCAGCTTCCACGAAAAGAACGGCCCTATTTTGAAGGGGTTGTTGCTATATGCAAACGCGAATTAGAGCAGCAGTGTAGATATAAATAAGAACAGATTTATAGAGCTGACATAAATTATGCCTTTGCTTTGAATGGTTCTAAGAAAATTTAAAAAGAAGCACGTCCTTTGACAAGGTATGGCAATCGAGAACGGCGCTCAGGCAACCATCCCACTGCTCCAGCCCTTTTTTTCTACCATTACAACTGTCATGAATCAGATTAAGCTTTGGGTTGGCGGCTTGTTTGGATTGTATATAATCTTTTTTGTTTACCGAATCTATGCGCGCCAGCAGGAAATGAAGCTGTTCAAAAAAATGAATGATAACCTTGCTTCTCTTCATGCACGCCTTGACGCCGCAAATATTCCACGCATCCCCTTGGTGACGAAGATGGGATTAAGAAGACGGCTCCAGCGGCATCTTCAGCGAACAAAAAAGAATGGATGATGAAGGGGTAACCATTGATAAATATATAGTATGGCACGAATAATAAAACTAAACATGGCCTTGTGTGGTTGATACGATGGATGCAATTTCCTCAGCAGTTGCTCTTTTGAAAAAACATTTAAGCGTAGAGAAAGTAGATTCTTCACTCATTGAGGTTCCACGAGACCATGCTCTTGGCGATCTTGCATATCCCTGTTTTATTCATGCAAAAGAGCTAAAGAAGGCTCCACAAGTTATTGCGAAAGAGGGCGTCGAACATATCACCAAGGCAAAGTCGCTGTCACGCACGCCATTCTCAAAAATTACTGCAGTTGGGCCATACATTAACTTCTTTGTTGACTCTGGCAAGCTTGCAGCAACTCTCCTCTCTACCATCATCAAATCATCAAACCCGAAGAGCAAGGCACTGTACGGCAAAGGAATGATAAAAAGAAAGGTAATGGTGGAATACGCCTCACCAAACACGAACAAGCCACTCCACCTCGGCCACGTCAGAAACATCAGCCTCGGCCATAGCGTTAGTAAGCTTCTTGATTTCCAAGGCATGAAGGTTATTCAAGTAAACATCAATAACGACCGTGGAGTCCACATCTGCAAGTCTATGCTCGCTTATCAGAAATGGGGCAAGAACGCGCAGCCGGACATAAAAACAGACCATTTTGTCGGAAAATTCTACGTTCTCTTCAGTGATCACGCAAAAGACAATCCTGCTTTTGAAGAGGAAGCCCAGGACCTGCTCCGAAAGTGGGAAGCAGGAGACAAGGAAACCATCAAGGTGTGGAAGCTCATGAATGCATGGGCATACAATGGCTTTGAAGAAACGTACGCAAAGCTCGGCGTTGCGTTTGACAAATACTATTATGAGAGTGAAATCTACAAAGAGGGAAAAAAGATCGTCATGGACGGGCTTAAGAAAAAAATATTTTACAAGAACAAAGATGGTGCTGTTGTTGCCGACATTCCCGGGCTGGACACCAAGGTTCTTCTTCGCTCTGATGGAACGTCTGTTTACATTACCCAGGACCTTTATCTCGCAACGCTTAAGGCAAAAGAGTCAAGGCTGGATTCCTCTATTTATGTTGTGGCAAACGAGCAGAACTATCACTTTCAAGTATTGTTCAAGCTCCTCAAGATACTGGAGTATTCATGGGCAGACAAGTGCCACCACCTTAGTTATGGTATGGTGTACTTGCCCCATGGAAAGATGAAGTCAAGAGAAGGCACTGTTGTCGACGCTGATGACATCATCGAAAACATGAAAGACCTTGCGCGCGTCGAGATCAGAAAAAGGTATCATGATCTCACTGAAGCGGAAGTTGATCAGCGCGCCATGATTATTGGCCTTGGCGCCCTAAAATTTTATTTGCTTAAGATCGACCCCAACCGTGACATGCACTTTAATCCAGAAGAGAGCATATCCTTCGAGGGAGAAACAGGGCCGTATGTTCAATACGCTCATGCGCGCATCTGTTCTGTTATTCGCAAGTGGAAAGAGCATGCTGGTAAAAACGCCAAGCTGCCATTAAGCGCAGATGCTGCCCTGCTGCGCGAGAAACAAGAGGAAACGGTGACCAAGCTGCTTTCTCAATTTCCTGATATCACCAAAGAAGCAGCTGAGCTCTATCGCCCAAGCGTGCTGTGCAGGTATCTTTTAGACCTTTCACAGGCATTTAATGAGTTTTATCATACGTGCCCGGTAGTAGCAGCTCACACTGAAGAGTTACGCGACGCACGCCTTTTGCTATGTGAGGCTGTCAGAATCGTGCTTCATCGAGGGCTTTACTTACTCGGGATTGAGGCACCAGAAGAGATGTAAAAAGATGTGAAAAAGACTATAGGAAGATCATCTCTCATTCTTGCCATTGCAGAAAGCAAATGGTGTTGTTGTCCAGCTGTACACCTCAGCCCCTTCATTAATAATCTGAAAAGCAACAACCTGCACCGGAGTGTTTGGCAGGGGTTCTACTGGAACATATGCGCGGATGTGCTCCCCGTTATCAATCCGCCCCATATATTCTGGGATAAAGAAGGTTCCATCACGCCCCTGGAATTGAAAACGGAGTCCGGACAGATTCTGGTTTTGGATGGTAGTTGCTTCAACAACAATGCCATCGAGATAAGGGATGGATTCTGTTGTCCCATTCCCAGACTGGCTAAGCTCAATTCTGGTGAGTGCCATCGCCGCATGGCTATTCACCGCAGCTTCGTCAATAACTAACACCCTTAGGCCCATCTTCACCAGTCCCCATTTTCACTATTTTTCAACTTTTTTATGATAAATCATAGTTGATATGGTTAAGAAATATTGATATAATTAAGAAACAAAAGAATCTACTCCACGATTAACTTTCCCTTCATACTACCATGCCCGCTGCCACAGAATACCGAACAGGAAAATGGAAATTCTCCCTTATACTTAGCGACAAACATGATATCCTCTGTCTTGCCTTTTCGCAGCGTAATGTCAACGCCCAACGCAGGAATCGAAACGCCATGGCCTGAGCCAGCGCCATCATCCTCGGCAGTCATGTGCAGCACAACAGTATCTCCTTGTTTTACGCGAATAACATCTGGCACGAATTCGTAATTTCTAGCAACAGCATCAATTTCTACGGTACGGCCGAGTGAGGGTGATGGTTGTCCCGATGGTTGGTCTCCTACGTCCTGAACCGGGGCTGCTTCTGACGGCTGAGCAGGTTCTACTGGTGTTGGTGATTGTTTATTCTGCTGACCAGAACAACTGCTAAGAAGGATAACCAAGAAGATCGTCACGCCAACGGCAATGCAATGCCTCACAAACTGTTGTCTTGACATATTTCACAGACGGATTCTTGGATTTTATAAATTTTGTGGGCCACTTTTATGATTTTCATAGCCATCTTCAAAAACAAAGTTTATAAAGAAAAAGACAGTTGAAATCATATGCCACCATGGGTGTCGTCAAAACAAGGGCAAGCAACGGTTTTTATCGTACTCGGGGTTATTATCCTTATAGTTGGTTTTCTCGCATTCTCTTTTTTTACTGCAAAACCAGGTGACTCCTCTCTAGTCCAGGAACCACCGGAAGCTAACGTTGTCAAAACATATATCGACCATTGCTTGGAGGATCAATTACGGCAGCTTATCCCCCTTATTGCGTTGCAAGGTGGGTATTATATTGCGCCAAACCACGGCCTGAAGTATGATCTGCCAGGATTACCTGTCCAAATTCGCATTCCTTATTATTTATTAGATGGAGAAAAAGAAATACCGGGCATTTCAACGATCGAACAGGAGCTCTCGCTAGGAATGGAAGAACTATTTTCGGAATGTGCTAATATGTCAGTATTCCCCTTCCGGGTTAGGGCAATGATGGAAATGGCAATCATCAATATCACGCTCACTGAAACAAGTGTTCAGGCTGACGCGTTCTTTCCACTACAAATCATTGGTGAGGGGGCAGCAAAAGATATCTCTGCCTTCAAAGGAGTTATAGAATCACCATTGTACACTTACTACGACATCGCTAGTGAAATGACCCAGGTTCAGCGCGAAAATGGGTATCTTGTATGCTTAACGTGCTTAACAAAAGTAAGTGAAGAAAAAGACATTGACTGGAGAATAACTCAAATTCAAGAAAACAACAGTGTGAGCATCATCCACACCTTGTCAAACCAGTCAAATCCTGTCATCTTCCAATTTGCCCATCAATTCAAAACTCCTGAAATAGAAGAGGCAGAAGAGTTTGCTAATGATAGTGGAGAAGATGAAGAAAGCAATGAAGAATAAAACAAACATGAAACAGCATCGTGGCGCATTGCGCTTTGGCATCCCTACCTTGAGGAACACCATACCTGTGAGGTATGCGCTCTTGTATATAGTTATGTTTTCCTTGTTTTCAACTCTCGCTTCTGCTTCCTGCCCCGGTGCCGAGTCGGATTGTATTATTGAGTTCGGCAATAATCCTTCTGTTGAAAATTTTAAAAGGCTTCCAAACCCAACAGCGTTAGAGCTTTACCTGCTTTCCGACCCAACGCAAGAGCTATTTCTGCATCTTTCTCAAGCTGAGAAAGAAACGTACATTAATGCTCTTGGTGAAAAAGATTACGCCATATCTGGAAATAAGGAAGCATCATTGCTCTTTTTTAGAGATATTAAAAATATAAATACAAATTCTGTGGCGTTTGCAGACTATCTTCGCTATGCTGTTGAGGCTGATGTCGACTCCATCAATGGCAACCTTAAGGAATTTCGAGAAGATGGAACCCTTGTTGGACAAAGCCAGTCCATTAATGTCAACGACTTTAAAAGAAGCACGGATCTTGGAAAAAAATATAAAATTTCCGTTGTTGATGGAAACATTGTCCTTGTCCTAAAGCAAGGAGACAAAAACAAGCAGCCCATTATTTTTACAGGGGACCTTCGTAAAGATCCAAAATCGGGTTTTATTTTGGAATCTGGCACAATCAATGACATTAAGATTGAATCTGGAAGGCGCTTGGAGATTGAACAAAATGGGATACGGGGAGAAGCAATGGCTATTGATGGTGTTTCTTTTGGACCATTAACCAACCCTGGCTTTGGCGGGCAGTTCCGATTTGATACTTCTGATACTTTAAGACGAATATTAACTATCCTCGGTGAGGACACTCAAATAAACCATATCGAGAATGGAAAGCCATTATCTCTGGCTGGAACAATCTTCATTCACCCAAAAGAATATGGTGATATCAAGCGTGAGCTCTTCATTGCGCAAGGAACCGCATTAGTGATAAATGGGATCACCATTGATAATACCAAAATAATTGACGTCCGTTTGCCAAGGCAAGGCAGCCTCAGAAAAGGAGATAAAGGACAATCGGTTCAGGCAGTGCAGGAACTGCTGGTTGGGGAGGGCTATCTTGAAGGGGAGTTTTCCAAAGGACAATTTGATGATAAAACAGAAGACGCGCTTATCATGTGGCAGAAAAAGGTCGGGCTTTCAGGAACAGGACGATTTAATCTGGCATCAAAGAAAAAGATGAGCATCGCTGTCTCAAATAAGCAGAAGCCAATAATGCTCTCTTTTTCAGATACTTCTCAGGATATAGAACGCTATTTCTCCAAAGGCACTTCTCAAGAGGATTTTACCAATTCAATGACGCTTGCTCCTTCAGATGTAAGCATTGAAGGATATCATTATAAGGTAACCATACCAAGTACATCTCTCTCTTTTTTGGAAACACAGGAGTTTAGTTCTCTTACCGGCAAAATAGGGCAAGCCAAAAAAGAGGAGGTCATATTGTGGCTGAAAAATGGCCGCATTCTCGCTTCACCCCCTGGAGAAAACGCAGATCCCAAAGTGACAGGGGTTGCTATCGACGCCCAAGGGAGCGCAACACTCCAATTTGGAAATGATGTATACGAGACGCACAATAGCCAACTCAGCCAGGTTGTTACCAGAACATCATCAGGATCTGGCGACTCAGGCTTGCCATTTCAAAGAGTTATAAGAATGAGAAATGACCAGGGGGAGGTTAGTTCCGGTATCGATGGAGATGGGACCTTTGACGAGGTAATTGACGAAGAAACAGCACGATCAGTGTTTTCATTTTCCACCCTTGATTCAACACTTCAGAGCGCACTCTCTATCACGTCGGGAAATGTCGAAGAAACCCAAGAGCAAATTGATAATATTCGTGACAAGATACGCAACCAAGAATCGCTCACCAGTAACGACCTTGAATTTCTTGAAGGGGTATATACCTCCTTAATCATCGGGGGAAGAGTTGCCATGGGCTCAGAATCCCCAAAGGCACTGCATCGGTACTTAAGCGCCTCGGGAAAGGATTTGCAGGTCGATTCAGATATTTATACAGAATCTAATAATGTTCAATTTGCCATGCAGCATATGGCTCAGGAAATCATGAGACGGACAGCAAAGGACGTGGGGGCTAGTGGGGCAATAACATCAGTAACCTCAGGGGTTGTTCCAAATCGTGATGAAGAAATTCAAGCAGGAATCATCACGGCAGGAAAAGAAGAACGAGACTTGTTCGCAACAAGCCACCGCTTCTACGTTCAAGCAGAATACCAGAAACTGGGTGATCAACTTGTCATCCACTGGTTTGTTAGAGACCCCTACGATTTTGAAACAGGGGATAAATACACCCCAATCTATACTGGGCCAGTCCTCTATGAAAAAGTAAGCAATAAGATTCGCGCATTATTTGGGGCTGAAGAAAAAGAAGAAGAGGCTCAACGGCTAAAGGTGTGGCACGCCATAACAGAGCACCTTACCCACATAGGAAAGGCAAAAGTGTTTACGGTCAAAGCTGATTGGCAAACGATTTGCACGAGTGACGGCACGTGCTCTGAGCCTGAAGAGATCACGCCTGAAGAAGGCCAAGCCATCGCAAGCGCGCGGAAGTAAATAGCCCATAAATAGCCTAAATAGAACCTGCGCCATCATTAAAATTTAATTCCAAGGCCTGAGTGAGGATGTTCTTTGAAAGCTTTTTTACCTTATCATCACCAAAAGTAACAATACTAGCATTGATGATTGCTTGAGAATTTCTGAGTGTCATATAAACATTATGGTCATGCATTGCAACAGCTGCCCGAATCCCAAGAGCAGATGCCGCCACCCCTATCCCAAACAAGATTGGGCCGCTGTCGGCATCTTGCTTTCCTTCAATCCCCACAGGCCATTCGCGAAAGCCTGAGTAAGGGCCAACAGTAACTAAATAATGCTGTTTGTACGCATCCCACAATTGGCGAGCCTCTTCCGGCGCAAAAGAAGCCATGTAATAAACACTCCAGGAGAGAGCGCATCCCCGAGGATGCCTACCGGATTGCGTACTGACCAGCTCTGACTTATGGAGGCCTGTTATTGGATCTGTTCCGTGCTGCTTCATGTACTGCAGCCATTGGCGTGTTGGCTCAGCAGCAAGGCCAGACCCATTATTTTGATCGGCACTTCCGTTGGTATTTCTGGCGTTTCTATCGAAAAGGTGTAAGGAGTATAATGTTGCTACTTGGTCAGCCGGCCAAACTGCCCTCATTCGAGAATATGATCGGATGCCTCGGGGGTGGCTTGTTAATTTTCTTGCAAGATCGTTTGAAAGCCGCGCATTCAAGCCTTTGTATTTTCCATCCTGAACAAATGCTTCACGAACTCCAAGAATAATATTTAAGTGGCTTTCATAAAGATTATCATTGCCAAAATCACTAAAATCAGCCTGCCTTTCAATTGGTTTCTGGTATGGTGAAACATCACTCTTGAGAGCAATAGCAACCACCTTATCCAAAAGGCCATGGGCTTCTTCTCTTTTTTCTGGATGGTCAATTACGTATTTTACCAATCCCTCTGCCATGTTTGATAATGCAATGACTTTAAACCCTTTCGAGACATTAATGCCAAATCCATTATACGGCGCGTTCAAAAAGGCCTGTACTGCCTCATATTGTTCCCTAAAATCATCCTCGGCTGGAAATGGAAAGGAATGGTTTGAAGGGTTATCATCGTGACCCTGAGCTATGGCTTCTAATGGTGCCAAGGCGGCAAGCACGGCAGCAGAGCCAATTCCAGCCAGAAAAAGCCTCCTGGAGGGGTTATGAACTGATGAAGGAGCAAAAAGGCTAAGAGCCTTCTCCAGCATTGAAAGACCCGGTAATGGCGCCATGGAATACCCTCTTTAGGGGTATTTATAAGCCTTACGGTCAAAATTCACAAAGAAAAAGACCCCTCACTCCGTTCGGGCATGAACAAGGAGGAATAACGAAACCGCCAAAACTCACATCGCTTCTGTTTTAGCATCCCATACTGTGTATAATACAGACAGAAGGCGAATTTTGCGTGGCCCACCAGCCGTACCTCCTCAGCCCAATGACATGATTCCAGGGACCAGTACAAAACTTCGAGTCGTCATAACAATTTGGGGGCTCCGAGCAAAGCGAGGAGCCTCCGGCCACACGTCTATCTAGTTATACCAACGCAAGAATTTTCATCAAAAGCAATGACTTTTCTTTCCGATACAACTAAATAGTTGTGCCAAGAGGAAAGAAAAGTCATTGCTTAGAAAATTTTATAAACAAGGCCAGTACGGTTGGCACATGCCAATCTCGTCTCTTCGTGATGATGCTCTTGCACTGCACAAGAAGAATCATGGAAAGCTCGCTGTTGCTTCTAAGGTTCCAGTCAAAACAAAGGAGGATCTTCGCCTTGCGTATACCCCTGGCGTTGCCGAGCCGTGCCTCGCTATTGCTGCAGACCCTTCTTCTGTTTATGATTACACTATGAAGGGAAACATGGTTGCTATTGTTTCTGACGGCAGTGCTGTCCTCGGCTTGGGAAACATCGGTGCAGCTGGCGCAATTCCGGTGATGGAAGGAAAGGCAATATTGTTTAAAGAATTAGCGGGTGTTGACGCATTCCCAATCTGCCTCGTAACACAAGATCCAGATGAGATCGTGAAGACAGTAAAGAATATTGCGCCAGTATTTGGCGGCATTAACCTGGAAGACATTGCTGCCCCAAAATGCTTTGGCATAGAAGAGCGCCTCAAGAAAGAGCTTGACATTCCTGTCATGCATGATGACCAGCACGCCACTGCTGTTGTTGTGCTTGCAGGCCTGATCAATGCGCTGCGCCTTGCTGGAAAGCCATTCTCTTCTTCTACCTTAGTCATCTCTGGTGCTGGTGCCGCAGGGATTGCCGTTGCAAAAATGCTTTCGTCATACGGAGCAAAAACGGTGATCTTATGTGATACCGAGGGTGTCGTGTACAAAGGGCGCACAAAGAATATGAACGAGCAGAAGGACGCTGTTGCTGTTTCAACAAGCGCGAGGAATCTTCATGATGCGCTAAAAGGAGCAGACGTATTCATTGGATTGTCAAAGCCAAACCTTGTAACTCCCGCGATGGTGAAGAGCATGGCTCCAAAGCCCATCATCTTTGCCATGTCAAATCCAGATCCTGAAATAACGCCGGACAAGGCAAGAGAGGGCGGCGCTTTTATTATTGCCACTGGAAGAAGTGATTTTCCAAACCAGGTCAATAACGTGCTCGCTTTTCCTGGTATTTTTCGTGGAGCGCTCGATGCTCGGGCACCTCAAATTACCGAGGCCATGAAGCTTGCTGCAGCAGAAGCGCTTGCCTCGTTTATTAAAAAGCCAACAACAGAATTGATCCTTCCAAGCCCGATTGATGCCGGAGTTGCTAAGACGGTTGCAGAGGCAGTAAAGAAAGCGGCACATCAATGATGTAGTGGACGATAGGTTTATTATTTACCATTATTTACTATTTTTTATTTACCATGAGTATTGGTTTATTCAGTTCTTGCTGTTCCAACGCGCTGCTTGCGCTGCACTTTTCCAAGAACCTCGGCTTGGCCGCGAACAACGCGATACGTTACAAAATCCCCGAGGTGCAGATCAAGATCTGTCTGGAATGGAAGATCAAGGCCTGGTGTTTTAAGAACTCCTTTTGTTCCGGTGTACATTTTTCCTGCACGGTGCGGCGTTGTTAACCTTGTTTTATTGACCTGTTTTACCTGTGCGGTTCTTGACGGCGAGCTTGTCATAGTATCCTCAATTCGTTTTATTTGCTTTTTGTTTTATAAATATTGTTGTAGTTGAGGCTCTTCCTTATATTTATTGAAGTTATTTATCGTATTATTTATTGTATTGATTTACTGTATTTTATCCAACTAGGGGACATTAACATAAAACTTATAGCTTCTTCCAGGGTGATAGGGCTGCCATGCCATGCCGTCGTGATACTCAACAGAGATGTCAAACACGTAATTTCCGGCCTCAGCATCTGGCGGAACTTGAACACCTACCCCCATCGTTCTCGTCTGCTGTCTCGGAATGATAAGGTCTTCTCGAACATGGGGGAGCCATTCAAGCTGAGAAGAAATAGGCTGCTCTTCTTTATCGACAGCTTTAGTCTGCGTGATGGTTACCCGAAACGTGTCTTTTGGGCGATCTGCAGGCTGCTGAAGAACGTTTTCGATAGCAAGGGCGAATTGCTTGAACTCTTTTTTCAGGATCGTTTGCTGCTGGATACCGATGCAGATGCGCTCTCCAGTCAGGCAAGCAAGCTCTCCAACTCCTTTGTCAAGCTGCGCGAAGCTTTTTTCAGTAATGTCGGTTGAGCCCATAAGAATTTGCTTTGCGAGAATAAGACCCAGCCCGAACACGACAATTGAAATGATGATCATCACGAGAAAATTAGCACTGAGCTCAATACTTCCTTTCGTGCATTGCCTTCGCTGAATCATCATGAGAACAATCACAAGCAGTTTCCTGCCGCTAACCAACGCCTATTTCTTCCCCTTTATTATTTTATCCCCTTTATCGCAATACCCTGTATTCTTTAAGGATAAGGATCATGAACAAGACGAGTACGACAGCTCCAGCAATGAAGACAGAGAGTGACGTAGAAAGCTCTGCAAGCCCTCTCGTAAAGAACAGCCACATCCCATACCCCATGATGGCAAATCCGAGCCAGAGAAATTTATCTAACACGAGAAGCATCACTTGAAATTCCTGATCCTGACTGAGTGTTTTTTTTGCCATGGAACCCTCCTTATGGAAGTTAATATTAATTTAATATCATTTTTAATTTAATATCATTTATTAATCCATTTATTAATTAGATATGATTCAGATATGATTAATCAGGCATAACTCCTTTATGAGACGAGCTGAACATAAAACTGCGCAGTCTCAAACGACGTGGTTCCTTCAAGAGCCTCAATTGTACAGACGTACGTTCCTGTTGGCGGCGCTCTATTGCTGGCATCCTCCCAACTAAAGATGGCCCTAAATCCTGTTCCCACGCTAGGCTGCAGTGAGGGGTGCGGTGGCGCTGCTATTATAGGATTGTTTGCGATGGCATTGCCTTGGCTGTCAGTACATTCACTAATCTGCAGCTTAATATTACTTTTTGGAGTGACATCACCGTTATAGACACCAACCTCCACTCGTGTTTCAGCTGTTCTCTTCATGGTGACGTCCGCTATAGTAATAGGGTTATCTGAACTTGCCGGCGTCCTGATATCCACGTTTTCCAGTCCCGACTTTATTTTTTCTGTGGCTCCGCCGAATACGTTTCGAATAAACGCTAAGCCAAGGCCGAGCATGACAATAGCAAGAATAAGGACAACAATCGCATTAATAGACAAGTTCAAGCTTGCCTTCTTTCCAGGCAATCCAACAGCAAATAGCTTCATCAATTCACCTCTTTTTCTTTAAGGAAGTTTACAACACTCTTTATTTATAAATATTTCGCTGGGATTTTGAGAATGACGTAGATTTGTACCACAATTTTAAAGTAAAAACACGAAGAGGACGATCATGGCTTCGCTGCGCTCGCCATGAACGAATGGAGTGGACACCGTCGCTTTCGATATTGACCACTAACCCTTTTTTCTTGCTCCATCATGGGTGAGGAGCAAGAAAAAAGGAGTTGAAGATAAACAGCAGTGCAACGGTGTCTGGTTCGTCGCCGTTCACGCCCAACCGAAGGTTGTGGCGTGATTATCTGTTAAATCTTACCTATTAAATCTATTATCTAAAAAAATGCCCTTATCCCGTTCTAGCTCCCTATTTGCCTTCACAACAACTTTTATATACCAATCAGTTCTCCTCCGTGGTATGGTGCTGGAGTCTATGCCGACCATTTCTTTGGCTGAACTTGCGGATACGCAGCCCTCCTTAATCTCGCTTCTCCGGCATGCTGCTCTTGATATAGGCTTTTTTGAGCTTGATGCAAAAAAGGCAGATTCGTTATTCCCACTCCGGCGCCGAGTTGAGTACCTTCACCATGAGCTTCTGGAGGAGTGGAAGCGATTTGCTGCTTTACCACTCAAGGTCAAAATGAAGTATCATGATGTGGAAGGTGGAGGCGAACGCGGATATATACCAGTTGGGGCTGAACAGTCTGGCTTTGCTGGAGGTAGAAAGGCTTCTGTTTTTGAGTGGAGGGAACAATTTGCCATTGGCCCATTTCTCGTCGATCATGACCCCCGGGCTGATTATTCTCCTTTATTCTATCGAAGGAATATTGTTGGAGAACATAGTGAACGGCTGTTCGTCTCGGCAATGCCTTGCTGGAAACACTTGATGAGCAGCACGTGCATGTCTATGATGCATATTCTCGCGCCCTTGGCCTTCCTGAAGAATTTCTCGGCTACGCCATGGTGGGTGGGAACAAGATTCTACGGATTAACCATTACCCTGCACTAGATGGAGATGTTGTTGGTTCTGATTCCGTGGATGGTGTGAAAACACTTCATGTTCGGTTTAGGACGCCACAGCCCGTGTATGATGCCAGTACCAGGAAATGGAGCAATGCTACAGAACTTCAACACCTTGCGCGAGCAGACCGCCACACGGACATCGCCTGCTTGACTTCCTTCTTGGAGCGACAAAGCCAGGGCTTCAGATTGAGCAGAGGAATGGAGATGTTGCTGGATTCACGTCAAGGGACGGTCATCGTGTCGTTAATGCAGGTGATATTCTTGAATACCTTACTGATGGGCTTTTTGTTTCCTCACCCCATTGGGTTGAAGCAGATGGGGAAACCATATATGGGCCAAGAACATCGATCACGGAATTTGATCATCCACGCCCACTATACACTCTTCGTGTTCCAGACAGCCTTCGAATACCAGGAAAAACGCACTCTCCTGAATTTGCTGGCCTTGCCGGCATGAAGCGTTTTAAGGAAATTGGCTTGATCAGCGAGCAGGCATATCAGGAACGAGCAAGACGCATCAATGAACTTTCACAAAGAATCACAGATGAAGACACAGTTCAACGCATCCTCAAAGATGGCCCCTTGCCCTTGAAAAGGTTGATGGAGAGATATATGACGGATTGAGTGATAAAGGTGAGTGGTAAAGAATTAATAAGGCATTAGATGATAAGGCATTCATGCGGCATGATGAAATAATTGGAACAACTTTTTATATCAGAATGCCTCTTACCTTCAGATGCCCAATGCTGACATCGCCAACCTGCTGTATAAGATCGCAGATATTCTCGAATACCAAAATGTCCAATGGAAGCCGCAGGCGTATCGAAAAGCGGCACGGCAGATTGAGGCATTAGGGGACGATGTTGCAGATATCTTTAAAGAAAAAGGAAAGAAAGGCCTCGATGACATTCCTGGCGTTGGAAAAGGCATTGCAGAGCACATTGCAGAATATCTTGCAACCGGAAAAGTAAAAAAGTTCGAGGACATCATCAAAAAAGCCCCAAAGGGGGTTCATGAAATGACTCAAGTGCAGGGCTTAGGGCCAAAAAAAGTAAAAAAGCTCATTGAGGAACTGAACATCAAGAGCCTTGACGAACTGAAAGCAGCCATCCAGCACCATAAGCTCCAAGGCGTTGAGGGGTTTGGCGAGAAAACAGAGAAAAACCTTCTCAAATCGCTTTCTGAATACCAGCGCGGCCAGGAACGCATGCTTATTCATCAGGCAATGCAGATTGCAAGGGCGGTTATCAGCCACCTTCAACAACAAGCCACCCCGCAGAAGATCGAATATGCTGGATCACTGCGCAGAATGAAAGAAACGATTGGGGACATCGATATTCTTGTTCAGGCAAAGAAGCAACAGAAAAAACAGCAGAAGGCCACAGAGATCATGGATGCTTTTGTTTCTATGCCAAACGTCAAGCGCGTCATTTCTCACGGCCCGACAAGAAGCAGCGTTGTCCTGAAAGAAGGCTGCAATGTTGACATCCGCGTCTTTGAGCCAGGAACGTACGGCGCAGGACTATTATACTTTACCGGATCAAAAGACCATAACATCGAGCTTCGCCAGCTCGCCATCAAGCAGGGATACAAATTGTCAGAATATGGGTTATTTAATACGAAGACGAACAAGCTTGTTGCTGGAAAAACAGAAGAAGAGGTCTATGCCAGATTAGGATTGCAGTACATCCCTCCTGAAATGCGCGAGCGCCGAGGAGAAGTAGCTCTTGCAAAGCAAAAGAAGATCCCAACTCTTGTTGAGCTTGGTGACATGAAGGGAGATCTTCAAATGCACACGACGTACAGCGATGGAGGAAACTCGATTACGGACATGGCTAAAAAAGCAAAAGAGCTCGGCTACGAATACATCGCGCTCACCGACCATTCTCAATCCCAGCACGCCGGCAATGGCATGAGCATCGAGCTCATCAAAAAGCAATGGAAAGAAATCGACAAAGTTGTAAGCCAGCAAAAAATAACTATCCTCAAGGGATCAGAAGTTGACATCATGCCTGATGGAAGCCTAGACTATCCGGATAGTATTCTCAAAAAGCTTGACCTCGTTCTCTGCTCTGTCCACACTGGCTTTAAGATGCCAGAAAAGGCCATGACAAAAAGAATATGCACTGCCTTAGAAAACAAGTACTTGCACATCCTGGCGCACCCGACTGGCCGCCTGATCGGAAAGCGAGAGCCATTTGCTGTTGACCTCGACAAGGTGTTTAAGGCAGCAGCTTTTAATAATAAAATTGTTGAAATCAACGCCCAGCCTGCACGGCTTGACTTAAATGATGTAAACATTCACCTTGCAAGAAAATATAAAGTAAAGTTCAGCATCAGCACAGACTCCCATTCTGCATCAAGCATGGAGTTTATGAAATATGGCGTTGGCATGGCGCGGCGCGGCTGGGTGGAAAAGAAAGATGTGGTGAATACGCTGCCCTTAGAGAAATTGCAGAGAATTCTAAAACAAAAAGCAATAGAAAAGAATTGTTGAAACGCAACTCATTGAGGAAACGAACACCATGATCAAAAAAGTAAAAAGAAAATATGTAGTCATTGCCGAAAGCGGCAGGCACATGGGAACGTACACATCACTGAAAGCAGCAAAGAAGCGCCTTCAGCAGATTGAGTATTTTAAGCATGCTAAAGGGAATGGTGGTAAAAGCAGTAAGCCAAAAAGGGGAAAGAAATAGGAAGCAGAGATAGTAACAATAACAAAGATAGTAACAACAAAACAATAAAAAACACCAGAAAGAATAAGGGAAAGGAATAAGGATGAATAACGCTTATTGTCCTAACCTGCAATCTTGCACTATAGCCTCATCACAGCGCTGGTCAATACAGTCCATTACTTCTAAGGCACCTTGCTCGTCTTGTTGGCGTTGCGCTTCGCAATCATTAAAACAATCGAGAAATGGCTGAACACTATTAGGGTAGGAGACAACAAGCGCCCCACAATTATATGCTTCCATACAGGTATAACGGCACGTGCACGGCGTAACAGTTGAAAGATCATAAGAACAACCACCGGGATCAGCACAAGAACTGCTCTGGGTTTGGCTATCATTTGCCGGGTCTCCAAGCCCGCCCTCTTTGCAGGAATCTGCTTTGCCATCCCCACAGCCTGTTGCAAGGAGGAGCAGAGCAAGACTGATTGTTTTTGAAAGCAGCCTGACCATTACCATCAGAAAGATAACGATGTATAAAAACCTATCGGCTGCGGAACGGAGAAAAGATGGCTCGCGCATGATCTGGTTGATTAATATCTCCCATCATGTCTTGCTATTGCCACCCATGACATTTTCTTTTCCTATCTAGCCCATACTAATTTTTCTTCCCTCCCTACACACTCGTGGATGGAGAGAAAAACGAGCAACGACAATACTAAGGAAAGTTTTAAGTACAAGCCCATTCTCCACAATGCATGGCTGACAGTAAACAACAGACAGGCTCTCTTTCCTTTAGGCTAGCGCTGGTTTGCCAGATCTGGAATGCTTACGACCGCGCGCCAGCCCTTGCTCAGTGGTATTTTGGAGAGGTTATTGATGATCCAAGAGCAATAGGAGAGTTTGCAGTACGCATGTTCACCAATGAAGAGGATCCGGTCAAAAAAGGGCAAATTGGCGCTGCAGCAAATCATGCAATAGTCAAAGCATTATATAAAGGGCATGAAGATGATAATGCAGAAGCGACCATTAGGATCTTATTTTCCAGAGAAGAACCCCTCTCCATTTATGAAACAATTGCCCAAATGGCTGTGCATAGAGATATTCCTCGCTTGTGCCGTGAACGCAGGGAGATTGTGTCACCAAGGCAGCTTGACGACATGCTCTTGCAAGAGTTTGGCCAAGGCGTTGTCGGGGTTTCAGATGATGGCTCACTCTATGACAAACCAGCGATTGTTGTTGCCAGAAGTGTTGGAAAAGAACGGTACATCTGCTGTGGTGTTGCGCTAGAAAGATCAATCACTAGTGCCAGTATGGCTCTTGATAGTTCTCTTCTCCACTTTCTTTCCATGAAAATTAGGCAGCGTGGTTTTCAATTTGTTGCGGAAGGAAAGAGAGATTCTGTCGAACAGCAGATTCGTGAACGTTTAGAGGGCAATTCCATTCCCGGGTACACCCTAGTCTACTCATCTGATAAAACACCAGGATTTTCTTGCTGGCTGAACTTCCGCCATGCGCTCAAAAGTGCGTTGAGAGTGTGTGAGCAAGAAGCAGCAAGTCATCAGTATAATGGTACTGTAGTTCAGGTTGACGTTAAGCAGAAGTGAGTTATCGTAATAAACTGCTTACCAAGAGCTTAAGCCAACAAAAATTTAAATACCCTCTCTCTTCTCTGTCTTTCAATGAAAAAAGAACATGAGGATGTAGTGCGAAGAACCGCAACTGCCGTTCAAACACTAGCTGACAGGTTTACTGCACTAGAGAATAAAACCCCTATAAATGATGAGGGGAGCTTAACAAAACAGCAGCGATTGGCTATGCAGCTTCGTGCAGCAGCAACCTATTTTCAAAACTTAAATGGCATTCTCAACCAAGCCCAAGCAGCAGGCTGGCTAAGGCGACAAGAGCGCCAAGCAGCACAACAGTTTTTTGACCGATTCCCCATCCGAGAATTGTATGCATTGTACGAAGTAGTTGAGCGCGCTCTTCAAGGTGGGTTAGAAGAAGACAAAGCCCATTACCACCATACTAATGATGGGGGCAATGGTGCTAGACGTGCCATGCAACACGATGGAAATGGCCAACAAGACCAAATCAACGGCGTTCAGCAGATCGTCCAGTACTGCATTGAGCTCCAAAATACAAATGCGCTCCCGACCTATGATCATGCCCAGCGTGAGTGATACGATACTATAAAAGATACCATAAAACTATTGAAAAAGTATAAAACATAAAAATACTATAAACTGTAATACCTGAAACAAGAGTGAATGCCATGACCACTATATGCGTTTTTGGAGACAGCATTGCCTGGGGTGCTTTCGACAGGGAAGCAGGGGGCTGGGCTGACCGATTAAAAACAGCGCTGCTGCCAAAAGGCCATCAGGTATATAACCTTTCCATTTGCGGAAATACGACAGAAGACGTTCTAAGAAGAATGCCGGCAGAATGCATCGCACGCCACCCTGATATCGTTATTCTCGCTATTGGGATTAATGATTCTCAGCTGATGATTCAGGGCACTCTCAATGCCCCGCGAAGTGGGACGGAGGCGTTTCGAAACAACATGAGAACATTACTCATACAAGGAAAACGGTACGCTAAACGCGTTATTATTGTCGGCATCACCCAAGTTGATGAGAGCCGTGTCAAGGTACTTCCCTGGGCTCCAGAAAAAGGGTACAGCAATCAGCGAATACAAGAATTTAACACTGTTAGCGAGGAGCTTTGCAAAGGCCTCTCTATTCCATTTGTAGCATTATTCAAACACATTGGAATGGGTGACCTCGATGATGATGGCATCCACCTGAACAGCACAGGGCACCAGAAGATATTACGGGCGGTAAAAAGGCTTATAGATGTGATGTAACACCAGGAGAGACTATCTGTAAAATAAACCAATTTTTTTGGCGCCGCCGTGGTTTTCTCAGAAAACTTTATTTTTTCCCCACCCTGCCTAGTCGAGGTGGGGAAAAAATAAA
>JACOVM010000017.1 GCA_016177345.1 Candidatus Woesearchaeota archaeon
GAGTGAGGAGTCCCCCTACACGGCAGTGTAGTTCGTCGAACAGAAGAATTTTCTTAAAAAGCAGTGCAGTTCCCTTCCGATACATAAAATTAGTTGTGCGATGAGGAAGGAAACTGCACTGTGCGGGAAAAAATAAAGTTTTCAAAAAAACAACGGCGGCGCGGGGTTGTTCCATAAGGGGACGCGGCCATCAAGCACTGCAACGATGCATTCGAAGTCGCTGAACGCTAACAACTTTCACTTAATGGGATATGCTCTTAATAATTGTAAATCCTATTTTAGTATTTCTAATTTAGCATACCTGAAAACGCCTCTGCCGTCGTCGACTCAAGGCCAGGATCGACAATTGTTACAACCCCATGTTCATTGAAGACAACCAGCGGTGCATGGCTTTGAACAATCGTTTTGTCTGGGAGCTGCCCGAGCATCATCGCCTTGTCTTCTCCAATAACAAATGGAACATCAACTCTCTTGTGAATGACTTCAAGATTTTGTTCTGGGATCACAAACGAGGTTGCCAATTCTTCATTTTGTGGTGCTGTTGTTAGCCTTCCCATGTTCTCAAAGTGTGATGCTTCCTGGTTTTGGCGGAAGGTGTAAATAATGACCTCCAGTTTTGTTTCTTTTGAATCTTGCCGCTGGAACTGCTTTAGTGAATTTCTAATATTTCTTACTGAAGCACCGCTGAATTCGGCTCCCTCAATGAGGGCAACTCGCACTGTTCCTGTTCCTCGTCCTGTCTGCCGTGCAGCGATAGCCAGGTCCAGCTTTGCATTTAGTTCAGCATAGGCTTGGCCGGGCTCTGGGTTGACGGAGTTTGAGAAGATACGCGTTGATTCAACAGTTGGAAAGGAATTGATGATTGACTCTTCATACGGATAACCCCCCCGTCCGGAATAAATAATAATATCTGGGGGGATGGCATGAATATCCTGCTTGACAAGGTCAACAGCATCTTGCACTGCTTTAAGATGATTTTCATTGATGAAAATAACACCAGAGAGCTCACTGTCTTTGCCTGCGGTTATGTGCCGGTAATTCTCAGCAGCTTCTATAGCCATCACATGCCGATGCTCGTCAATAGCTTGTTGGATTGCTGTTTCTAAATCATCGTCATCTAGGCCACTTTGCCGCTGTTCTATTGGGAGTTCCCTTTCTTTGTAGAGCGAAACAAGCTGTTGCTCTGCTTCTTCAGCATTTCTCAATTGCCGATTCGCTTGATGAATGGTTTCTTCAAGGCCTGCTGGCGTTGGCTGTTCTAATGGATAATGTTCGATGACAAACTGGCCGTCGTTGTTCAGGCTGATCGTTCGAATGGAATCAATTTCACCAGGTGTTCCACGAACAACATAACTTATTGAAGTAGCATCGGCATCTAAACCCTGGAGAACGCGTCTTGTTTGAACATTCCTCCCAATATACCTGTGTAAATGCTGCTGGAATGTTTCTAACTTTTGTCTATCACTTTGTACTACCTGCTTTAGTTGAGGCTGATTTGCTTGACGGAGGGTAAGCGCTCGTGAAACTTGATTTGAAATATCGGCCTGTGCAATCAGCCGTGCAGCCTCCTCTTCAGGAATTCCCCTGCTGTGAAGATAGGCAACTGCGCTTTCACCAACGTCACTAGAAAGAATATCCTCCATGTCCACGCCTGTTCCTGCTGCTCGTTCTCGAAGGATTTCTACCCTCTCAGCAACAACTGCTGCTTGGTCTAGTTTACCTTTTGCCGTAAGTGATTCTAGTATTCCCTCTAATTTTTCTGCTTCTTGTGCAGCATAGGCTGGCTGCTTGAGGCGGACGAGCTGCCTGAAGCGTTCCAATTCAGGATTCATTGCTAATGGCTGCCTTGTTCCAGTAATGGTTCCATCTTTTGCAATGGTGATCGGGTCATTATTGTTCTTTTTGGAGAGCAGAACTGCGCTGTCTGCATTTTCGAGAACATCAGAGTATTTTTCTCCTGCAGCAGCTTCTTTCACTCCAACTCGAATGTCATAGCCGCAGGGCTTTCCGCAATTCCTAATCTTATTTGGAAGGTCCTGTGCAAGGGTTGGGTTTGCATCAAGGACTTCTCTCCGGAATGTCATGAATGTTTCATCCCCTCCCCTGAATCTGCCACGCTGCGCAAACTCCCACTTCAAAAATACTTTTAGGTCATCAAGCGAATCAATGCTTCCATCATAGCCTGCTCCCTGCGCGATAATGCGATATTTTTGAATCGTTTCAGCAGGCTGCATCTTGATGTTATCAACAGCTTCATCATACACATCTCGTATTTTTTTGTTGACATTTGCAATATCATGGTCAATCTTATTTCCTGCTTTCAAGCCGAGGAACAAGTCTCCCTCTCCCCGTTCTATTTCTTCTTTTGTTATTCGGAGAATACTCTCCTTGTTTTTCTGCCCAACTCCGATGCCGTCAATAGCGACAACAATATCTCCCTCTTTGATGCCAGTGATTTGGTCTGCCTGATATGCCTTCACTACTGGTAAGCTGCTGAAGAAACGATCCTGGGTGTCCATTTTGGCAAGTCGTATCAGGAGATCCTGGTACCCCAAGCGATCTTCTGTTCTTAATCCAGCTAGGTCATAGTAATCATTTCGCAGCGTCCTCTCAAAGCCGTGAAAGATGTCATTCGCTTCAGCTTGCCGCTCTATTGGAAGGCTATCATACCATGCTTTAACGCCGTTATCATATTCGGTAGGGGGCGTTTGGTGCTCTGCGCTGTACTTCATGCTTCTTCTCGTGTGGAGCCGCGTTTGCATGATGTCATCGCGGCCTCGTGCAATGCCGATTTGCAGCGTTACCGGCTCTCCTGCTAGTTCACTAAGCCGCTGCTCTGTTTGTTTTGCTTGCTGAAGAACGGCGTCAATGCATTGCTGAGTAGTACAGGCAACATAAGTTGTTTTTTGCAGTGTTGTTGGGATACCATCATGCTGCCGTACTGCATCAACAAGGCTTCTGTGCTGCTGGTCGATGGCTGCCGAGCCGAGCTCGTATCCTTGATCATTTAGGCGCTTGAGTGTTTCTCTCGGCATGGAAACTTCAATAAGGTGATACCTTGTAGAGTACTTTTCAAGCTCTTGGATTCGCCACGCAAATTCTGGGAGCTTTAACGCTCCGTACTTGTCTGTGGTTACTTGTCGATAGAGGTCATCAGCGAGAGCAGCGAATTCATCGCTTCCTGGCTTTGCTTGCTTGAACGCTGCAATCTTTGCCAGCAATATTTTTCCCTCTTCAATTTGTTGTTGGGTTGGGGAAGGAGCATTCTGTACGCGAAGATCGAGCTGGCCAGCATCAGCAAGCTCTGGCTCGTCAACACGATGCGGCAGGTCGAAAAGAGAAGGGGGGGCAATATCGCACACGCCGGCTGCTGCTGCGACGAGGACTGGGCACGGCACGCTTCCTTCAACCTCAACCTTCTTTATTGCATCCTGGATAGAGGTTGACCCTTCCGGCAATGCTTGTTTGATCTCTTGCCCATAACCTACAACTTGCATCCTGTTAAGAGGAATTTCTCCTGGGATAAGAACCTCTGGCCCGTATATTTTATCTGGTAATTCATAATGGAGGTTCGCTTCTGCTGCTTTTGCTGTATCTAAAAAGTAAGTTGACCCAAGTGAATCAAGTTCAGGCGGAAGGGTGGCATGGGTTGGGTCAATGGTGTAATACCTATTGAAATCTCTCAAGCTGACAGTATCACGCCAGTAACTGTTTATTATTCGCGCAGCCACATCACTCTCCCCGCCCATCACCTTATTCGCTCCATCCGTGTAGAATTGGCTACTCGTTACGATTGCAGTGTCAGGGTCTACTTCTACTTTTATTTTGACGCTCAAATCCAATGGCTGGTCTGCAGTATCTCTTGTTGTTGGGTGCGCATAAACAGAATCTTGGCGAGAATAGCCTTTTCCCCTAAACCGTTCAGGAAGAGAAGCTTCTGCTCGGCTGTCAAAAGCAATGTCGCCCTCTGATCGGTAGTTGTTAAGCGATGATGTTGGCTTCAAGCCAGTCTCTGTGATATCATTAATGTTCTTTGGCCTCGTATTATGATAAGCAAAAGCATGGCCTGGGGTTTCTGGAAGTTGCTGCCTTTCTAGCGCAGCAAGATTATTGATTGTTTCCTTTGGATCACTGCCAAGATCTGCTCCTTGCTGTTGGAGGCGGTCAGCAACTTTTGCTGCGCCGCTTGGTTGAATGCCAGTTTCCAGTTGGTACACTAAATCTGCTCTGCGTGTTCGCTCCGCAAGCATTTTATCATAGAGCATGTCAAGGTCTTCTTGCCCTCTTGGCGTGTATTCTCCGGTATTAAGCAGTATTAATTTTCTTAGCGCATCTTTTCCTTCTTCGCTATCAGGATTTTCTGTCCAGATTCGCGAAAGTTCTGCTTCATCTTTGAGGGCTTTTTGGTATTCTATTTCTGCAATTCTTGTTCGTTCCTCAAGCTTTGCCTGAATAAACTCTTCTCTGCTCGGTATTTTTGGAAACAACTGTTGATGTGCCTCTCTGCCTTCTGGGCTGTCCGGGCGTTCAGCAATAATTTTTGCAAGGCGCTGCTTTTCATCATCAGCCATTGGCTTCCGTGCTTCAAGAACAGCCTTTCTTGCTTCTTCTGCTTTCTGCTCAATTGCCTTCTTTATTGCAGCCGGGCTGACCGTGGCAATGGCAGCTGCTGGAACCCCCTCAATATTCGGAAGGGCTTCTCCCTCTATTGCTGCGAGATATGTTTTTCCTTCAATCCTAAACGCCCCATTGCCGATGTTGGCGAACTCTTTTCCTTCGTCTTTGGCAAGCTTTTCAATTCCTGTAATATATGCATCCCTTTCTTCCCGCGTGGTAAACATTGCAGGAATTTCTCCAAGAACATTTCCTCTAGTGTCGAGAACAAGCTTTCTTGCACTGTCTCTCGCGATCGCTTTTCCTGCTTGTTCAATTCCCTCTGATGCAACGTCTAAGATATTACTTTGGCCAGTGATGGTTTCTGTGAGAAATCCAAGTGTTTGCCCATAATCGGGGGCAAAGGTGTTCACCAGTGTTTGAACAACGTATCCTGCCCCTGTTTCTATACTCTCTTCGATGGCGAGCTTGCTTCCAAGGGAAAACGATCCGTCAATGAGGCGGACACCAGTGTTTAATTCTGTGCCGAGTGCCTGCATTGCTCGTGTTGATGCAATGGTTTGTCGAATTCCAGAGGCAGTCTCACCAAGTCCAGCCAATCGCTCTGCCCCCATGGTCACTGTTCCTATTTTGCTTGCCCCAGAAAGCATCGTTCCTATAACTGTTGTTTGTGCTGTTAACCCAGATGTGGTAGCAATGCCTGTTCGTCCAATAACCCCAAGCTGTGCTCCAGGCGCTAAAAATAGCATGGTATTTTTGACGTCAACAGCATTGGCTACCGTGTCTTTCCAGTCTTTCTCAAGAAATGCTTTATCAACATAGCCTGCTCCTGTTTCAAATGCGAAGTTTTCCATAATCCTTCCTTCGGCAAGGCGCCGTACGTCATCGTTTCGCAATGCTTCACGAATACTAACCGTCATTTCTGAGGCAGCGTACATGGCTGCTGTTCTCCTTCGCTCATCAACATCACGAACAGGAAGGCTGAAGATGCCAGCGATGTCTTCCCCACCCATAGCTTGGATTTCCTCGAATGAGTACCTTTGTCATGCAAGCTTTTAATAAGAAGCACACCACGCTGCTGTACACTGAGCTGCTCCTTCACCAACACTGCGCTGGTTTCTACATTCTCATAATAATCAGTAAACAGTGCCATCATGCTGGTGCCGATGCCAGTATTCCAGACTTCTTGGCCGAGCCCTATCTTCTCTTCCCATTGCTTCATTAATATCGCGTCTTCTCCAGAGATGGCTTGGCTGATAGTGTCTAGGAGCGCGCTTTCTATGTGCATCTTGAGCTCGATTGCCTCCTGATTGTCAGGATCTGCCTTGAGTGCCTGATCAAGGGCGGCGATGGCAAAGCGTGGATTATCATCTGCTTCAAGATAGGTTCCTGCGATGGCAATATACGTTGCTGCTGCTGTTGCTTTGTTAGGAGAAGAATCGATGACAGATAAATATGCGTCTCTTGCCTGGTCGTACAGCTTTTGTTGATGAAGTGTTACCGCAATTCCTCGTCGTGCATCATCACTAAGGCCTGGCTTGGCGAGAAGCTCACGATACAGAACAAGGGCTTGTGCACGTGCTTGCTGGCTTTCCTGATCTGAGGCGGCCTCTGCTAATGATTTTGACAAGTATAGTTCTGCCAGGCTCATCTTTGCGTAGTCAAATGCTGCAGAGTCTCTATGCTCATCCATAAACGCAGTTAATTGCCCAATAGCAGTATCATATTCTTGAGTGTCAAGAAGCCCCTGTGCTTGGTAATTCACGTTGAGAAATTGAAGGAGAGATCGCTGGTTGATAAAATACGATGCATCTTCACCATTAGCGGTTCGTTCTTGAATCTGCTTATCCAGCTCCGCAATCTGTTCGTTGACATCCAACAACGTGTCTCCAACAACGAACTGAGTGTTTTGAGGAGAGAGAATTTCCGTTATTTTTCCTTTGCTGTCAGTAAAGAATAGCCCACCTTCTTTTGTGATGTCCATACTGTTTTGCCCTGCCTGAACATGGAGCTGATTTTCAAACAGTAACAGGTTTCCTGGTGTTTGTGCAGTTTCTGCAAGGATGCCAAGGCTGTCCTGGCCTGCATCAATGCGCATTGCCCCATTGACGCGATCAACGACGATAACGAGGCTGTTTTCTTTGCGCTGGCCGACACCACCACTTGTTTCAGGATCAGACCCGGTAAGAAGCGCTTTCTGCACATAGAGGCCAATTGTTCCATCGCTGCTTCCATCAATACGAACCATGTCAGTAATTCCTTCACGATGCCGTTCCAACGTTGACGAGGTACTGTATCCTTGATAGAAAGAATGGTCATCAGTTACTCGAACAAGCCCCTGTGCTGTTATTGACTCATGCTCATAATCAACTGTTGCTGTTGGATGTTCGGTAATGGCGTGAAGGTCATACTGGTCAGCTTCTGCTAGTCCATGAACGTGGAGAACATCTTCGCCATACACAACATAATTATCGGCATCTGCAGGAATTCCATAATCCTCTTGAACAACAACGAGAGGGTTGTCAGCGCCATTGCCATTCGTTGTCACCATCGTTTGCGTTTCTCCATCAAAGAAGGTGCTTTGGCCATTATCACTTTGCAGCTCGATACGCAGGCCATTCTCTTTGATGGAAAAGGTTCCTTCGATGACCTCTTGCTGTTCATCATTTATGACCCGCGTGTTTCTTCCATAAACATCTCCATTTTCTTTGATCACCACTTCGCCACCCTCTCTTGTGTCAAAGTCCAGTTCACTGTCGTCAGTGGTGGTGATGTGCCCTTTTTGTTTTCCAGTAACCCCTGCTTCTTCATCACCGGCCATATCTGTTATGTCTACATTGATGCTGTCATCAGTATTTCGGAAAAACGTTGCCTTCTTACCGAAGATAATAACTTCTTTGCTCGTATCTGGTGTTCCATCCTCTTTTAGCGGGGTGATAATGACTTGCTGTCCGATGATCTGCTGCTTATAATTTCCTTTGGGGTAATCAGCGGGATCGTACGCTGGAAAATCGCCAGTAATCATGTTGGTTGCTTGGTCAAATCGAACCGTGTTTGCCCTGCTAATATCCAGCTCGGCATGGAATGGCTCTCGTGCAAAAACAGTGCTGACCTCGCTTGGATCAGCGTCGCGAAGATTGTCAAACTCTGCTAAGTGCAGTCCTATTTGGTCAGCGGTTGCAAATTTCAGGTTTTCTTTTTTCACTTGAGCAGGATTGAAGTGCTCATCTGGAATTTCTGAAACTTTTCTTCCGGTAATGTATTCCTGATGAACATTGTTCCATGCAATGTGCTGGCTGGAGAGGGTGATTGCAGAAAAGTCATGAATGGCGCCCCAGTCAACAACGTGTGCGTATGATGATTCTGGAACAAGGCCCCACTGTATTTGGCCATAGAGCGCTGGGTTTTCGAACACTTCAGGATGGTCATACAAGAGTGGGTCTGAAAAATCCCAGGACTCTGGATTGTTTGGGTCGAAACCACCAGTATCAATTGGCTCAATATCATGGCTGCTTGCGGAGATGAGGGGTGCTAATAGGGCTAGAAGTATCAAGAGTATGGTGATCTCTAGTTGGGTGGGCAGTAATTTCCTTGTTGCCTTTGTCTTTATCATATTCTTCTGTTTTATTTGTTTCTTCTCAGCATTTTTTATGTGATGATTTTTTATGTGATAATCTGCTCTTTCACGGTAATCATAAACGTTTCGCAATCCTCTAAACTTCCATCACTAGCGCAAATGGTCGCTGTCTGGATTCCTGGGCTTGTCGGGGTGAAAAAATATCTGCCAGTATCTGGCTCGATCATGCCCGGCCCATTCTTGATACTGAATTGGATGCTGCTGCTATCTGGATCATCTGCTTTGGCAACAAGATTGTACTCTTGCCCGGCATCAATGATAACGTCAGGGATAAACTGGAGTTGAGGCGGGGCTGTTGTTGGCTGCCGTACCGCAAAATTAAACAAGAGAACGCTGTTTTCGCTTAATGCTGATGATTGATCTTTAATGGAGTATATCCTTGTTTTTCCATCAGTTTGGAGAAGCGTGATGTCAACATCATACGAGGAAAGCTCATCGAGCCGAAGCGTGTTGTCGTTGTTGTTCCTGATGCTGTTAAGAATTTGTTGTTTGACATCGAGAACATGTTGGAGCCGCACTGGAATGTTATGATACAATTTAGAAATAGTTATTGTGCTCCTATCTTTTTGGATGGTTATTGGAAATTCAACTTCAAAAACAACAAGGCCATCTTCTATCGCCGTGATGACCATCGGTTTTTTGATGGTTGCCCCTTCATAGAGTGGAAGAAAGCTGTTGCTTGCGCATGCAAGGAGGGCTTCTGCAGCATACCTTGACATTTCCCCCTCCATAAACTGTTTTGTGGGAGAAATGTCACGGCCATTATCGTAGTGGTACGCAACCTGCCAGCCATCATAAAATGTGAGGTGTGGAAAGGTGTAAATGTAGCCCCCTTGCTTGCTGAGAAGCGCTATTGCTTCACCACTTGCTTTTTGCAGGCATGCATTTAGCGCATTCTCGATCGCAGCGCTATCAAATGAAAGCGTTGATATAGTTTCCTTTCCTTTTAATGGCTGTTCGTTGCTGACGTAGAGGCCTACAAGAATTCCTGTCAATACCAGGATAAGAATGCCAACCACGATAAATGCAGTGATCTGGCCTTGGTGCTTTTTCGTTGTCATCACCTATTTTGAAACCCATTCATTTTAACATTTGATTTTTGGCATATGATTAATGCTTAGTTTATACTACTATGATTTACCACTATGATTCTCAATGTTCTTTTTTAATTATCATCTGTCTCAATGTGGAATACACTTGCCTTGTGACATTGACTGCCTTTTCTGCGTATTCTTTGTCAATTATTGCTCCATAGTATAATATCCCATTCCTAAAAAATCTCATTTGATCAATAAACTGTACTTCTTTTTCAGTAAAATTAAGAACCCTCATGAATGATACCTCTGCCTCATGAGCACCAGGACCGGCTGCGTGGTATCCATCTAATAGCATCCTTGCTCTAACAAGCTCTAACACGATATCATAGCATAGTTTTACGAAAGTATTAGCATTGGTGTTACTTAGTGGTATTTTTTGCATGATATCTAATAAATTGTTATAGCTGTTTTCAGATTCTTTTATGAGGAATGATGCTCGTGACTTGTCTACTGCTTGCTTTTTAACGATATTCTCCTGTACAAATTCGTCAAAGGATCGTATTGGTTTCATAGCTCAATGCCCCCAATCAATACTATCCCGTTGTACAGGTTTTCTTGGAGATGCTTGTGGATATTTTTGAACGATGCATAAATATTAAGAATTATTTTTCTTTCCAGTGCTTTTTCATACTCACTTAAGTCTACCGCCTTCTCTTTTCTCCCAATTATTGCAATATCTATATCTGAGTTGATGATGTCATCACCTCTTGAATAACTTCCGAATAGCAGTATTGTTGCTCCAGCAAACTCTTTTTCGAGGGCACCAACAAGCCCTGTTTCGTATATTTGCTGTAAATTGTCTGCTCTTTTTAGCTGCATTACTCGCTGGTCATCCCTGTTTAATTGTATAGCCCACCTCTTGGTTTCTTTGTCCTGCTCTATCTTTATTAATCCTTTTTTTTCTAGGGTGGGTAGAGCCTTCATGACTGCTGGAGGGGTTACTTCTAAGAGGTTAGCCACCTGTCGCTGGTTCAACGAGGTGCCTGCTTTTATAAATGACAATCTTAAGATTTCTTGCTGAAGAGTTGTTAACTCTAGTTTACATATATTTATCATAGTTAACTGATATTAACTGTAGTTTATATATCTTTCGGTTTCTTTCGCTTGTTTGCTATTTATTAAAAGTACACTCCTATTTTTTATACTGGCTCGCTCTTCTGATAGTATGAAGGCTTATAAGGTTTATATGAAGAAGGTTGTTCTGCTGCTCATCTATAACTCTATCTTTGTTGCGCGTACCACTATTATAGCAGCCCAAGAGCTCGTTGGCGATGTGGACATCTCTGTGGAGAAGATCAGTAGTGAATCATCGTCTCTTGCGGTCATCCTTGGGTTAGCTGTTCTTTTTCTTATCGTTCTTGCTGTGGTGATTGTTCTTCTTCGCCATCTTGTTCTGCTATGGAAAAGCCAATCTCCACGTAGCACGCCAGAGAAGATAGTAAAAGAAATCCCGGTTGCGTCCTTGCATGAAGCGAATGAACAGCCCTCATTTTCTCTTGCTGATGTTCCATTTGACGATGACGCAGAGCGATATCTTAAGGAGGAGGAAAAGCTCATCTATAAAATACTCAAGAGCAGAGAGGGGCAATGCGAGCAGGGAACGCTTCTCGTAATCACCCAATTTTCGAAGGCGTATTTGTCGAGGCTCTTGAGCGAGATGGAAACAAGAGGTATCATCGAAATATTCCAAAATGGAAGAATTAATTTAATAAGGCTTCA
>JACOVM010000048.1 GCA_016177345.1 Candidatus Woesearchaeota archaeon
TAGTTTTCTTAATTGTTCTTTAAAGTAAAAGAGGTGAATCGTATGAAGAAAAACTTAGGAAAGCTTGACAGAATTTTTCGATTTGTTTTAGGCGTTTGGTGGCTCAGTCCTTGGGCTCCACAATACAGCGCATCATGGGCAAGCCTGCTCATCCTTATTGTTGGCTGGATCGCCCTTGTCGAAAGCTTTATCGGATGGTGCTGGCTGCATACCCTGCTGGGGATTAATAATAAAGAGTAGTAAATATCCTCTCTGGCACAATTATCTTGCAGTATCAGAAAGGTATTTCTGCAGGAAGAACAGCTAACTTTAAATAGGGTTTCCTATTTTCTTTACCCCAACAGGGGTTGGTTGTTATCCAGTACGGAACGTCACCAGAAGATATTGCACGAGTGCTTCTTCAAGCAAAGGCAGTCATGCTCAATCCAAAAGAGCCATACACCTTTGCATCAGGCATCAGAAGCCCAATATACTGCGACAATCGAAGGCTTCTTTCCCACCCAAAAGAAAGGGGGATCATCGTTAATGCGTACGCTCTTGCAGCGAGCAACTGCACCTTTGACGTTGTTGGAGGAGTGGCAACAGCGGGCATTGCTTGGGCTTCGCTTCTCGCCCAACTTTATGATAAGCCGATGATTTACATTCGGGAGAAGCCAAAAGATCATGGGAGAAAGAATAGGATCGAGGGAGAGCTTCAGGAAGGCCAGCTTGTTCTTATCGTCGAAGACCTCGTCAGCACGGGAATGAGTTCCGTGAGCGCTGTCCGTGCAGTCCGGGAGGCTGGCGGAAGAGTAAATGACTGTGTTGCAATATTCACTTATGAAATGGCTTCTGCACAGCAAGCATTCCAGGATGCACAATGCAGCCCCCATCCTCTTTGCTCATTCTCGACTCTTGTTCGTGAGGCTGTACAATCTGGGTATATCTCTAAAAAAGATATGGCTACGGTTATGGCATGGAACAAAAGCCCTGAAACATGGCAACCATAATCAGAAACGGGTCTATTGTTACATCGGTTACACCGCAAGGTATTGTAAAGCAGGACATTCTTATCAAGGAAGGAAAAATTGCCAGCATTGGGCGAATTGAGAATATTGAACATCAAGCCACTGCAGAAAACGTGATTGACGCTTCTGGCAAATATGTTCTTCCCGGCCTGATTGACGTGCATGTTCACTTCCGCGAGCCAGGGCAAGAGCATAAAGAGGACTGGCTCACGGGAAGCATGGCAGCTGCTGGCGGCGGCGTGACTACTGTTCTTGACATGCCAAACAATAAAGACCCAATCATAACTCAAGAACTTCTTGATAGAAAAAAAGAGGCTGCCAAGAAGAGCATCGTCAATTATGGATTTTATGCCGGGGCAACGCCGGAAAATGCCAAAACAGTTAGTTCACTTCAAGGAATTGTTGGCGTGAAAGCATATCTTGGCTCAAGCACAGGATCCTTGCTCCTCGGCAGCCTTAAGGATTTTGCTGTCCTGATCGAACACGCCACGGTTCCTGTGGTAACGCACTGCGAGAACGAGCAGCTTCTCCTCTATTTTGGTGAAAAATACGCAGCAACAGAAATGCACCACGTGATGCGGGACAATTTGTGCGCAACAGTATCAACAATACAAGCTGCACTGATAGCAGAACGCCTTCAGAAGCGCCTTCATATCGCGCATGTTTCTACAAAAGAAGAGATAGGATTTCTGCAGCACATCAAGAGCTTCTCAAGCAATGTCACGTTTGAAATTACTCCCCATCATCTGTTTCTGGATAAGGAGTATTTCATAAAAAATAAGAATTACGGCAAGATGAACCCGCCACTACGCTCCAGAGAGGACCAGCAAGCATTATGGAAAGCAGTAAAAAAGAGCCTTGTTGACTGCATCGCAACAGACCACGCCCCCCATACAAAAGAGGAAAAAGAAAAATCATTCCCTAGCTCTCCTTGTGGTGTTCCTGGCGTTCAAACGATGCTTCCCCTCCTCCTCAATGAGGTGAACAAGGGAATTCTCTCCTTGCAAGACATTGTACGATTATGCGCAGAAAATCCAGCGCGAATTTTCCGCCTCAAAAACAAAGGGAAAATTCAAGAAGGATACGACGCTGACCTTGTCATCATTGACATGAACGTGATAAAAGAGATACGTGATGAAGACCAGTATTCAAAATGCGGCTGGACGCCATTTCATGGCTGGACGTGCAAGGGATGGCCTGTGATGACAATAGTAAATGGAGATATCGTTATGGAAAACGGGAAGATTCCTGCAGAACATAAAGAATATAAAGAAAGATATAAAGGATGTAACGGAAGGCTCGTGGAGGCGAATCAATGGAATCAATGAAAACAAGCATTGCAGGCATGCCACTTCAGCACCCGATCTTTAACGCTTCAGGGCCAAAATGCACCACATTTGAAGAACTGAAAGCTCTTGGTGAATCTGCTGCCAGTGTGATTCTCCACAAGTCTTGCACCCTTGAGCCAAGGCAGGGGAATCCAGAGCCGCGATATGTTGACCTCGAGCTTGGCTCGATCAATTCCATGGGGCTGCCGAATCTCGGCTACGCTGAATACCTCAAGATGATGCCACGGCTCAAAACGTTTGGAAAGCCTGTCATCTCGAGCGTGTCAGGCCTGTACCTCTCCGACAACATCACGATTGTCCGGGAGCTAAATGAAACGCTTGTTGATGCAATTGAGCTGAACTTGTCATGCCCTAACCTGGTAGGAAAGCCGCAAGTCGGGTATGACATGGAACAGAGCGATGCCGTGCTTGAAGCAATCATGGCTATCAGCAAGAAGCCACTTGGCGTGAAGCTTCCCCCGTACTTTGATTTTGTTCATTTCGAGCAGATGGCAGCTATTCTCAACAAGCGCCATGTCGCATTTGTAACCTGCGTCAACTCTATTGGCAATGCCCTGTTTGTTGATCCAGAAAAAGAATGCACTATCATCAAGCCAAAAGGGGGCTTTGGAGGCATTGGTGGAGATTACATCAAGCCAACAGCATTGGGAAACGTGAGAAAATTTTATGAGCTGCTTCGAAAAGATATTGGCATTGTTGGCTGCGGCGGCATAAAAACAGGAATGGATGTGTTCGAGCACATTCTTTGCGGTGCAAGCGCTGTTCAGGTCGGAACACAGCTGATGAAAGAAGGGCCATCCTGTTTTTCAAGAATCACTAATGAATTCAACAGCATCATGAGCCGAAAGGCTACTCATCCATTGGCGACATTCAAGGAAAATTAAAGGTGTTGTAAACCACAAAGGCCTCAACAATTTGCAGCAGCCAAGAACGCTGTTGCCTGTTTTTTCTTTTTTTCTCCCCCACAAATTGAGGGAGAAAAAAAGAAAAAACAGGCTTAAATTGGTTAAACCATAGCTTCGCACGATAATGATACCTTACCATCAGCGCCTTATAGAGACGGCACAGGAAAAGAACAGCATCATCTGCATGGGACTGGACCCTGTCATCGAGCGAATGCCAACAGCAGTTTGTGCTGGAGGAACGCCTCGAGAGCGGATTGTTGCATTCTTCACTGAGCTTCTTGATGCAGTGCATGACAGCATCAGCGCGGTAAAGCCGAACTTTGCTTTTTACGAGCAGTACGGCATTGAGGGAATGCATGCGCTGCTCGACGTGATTCGCCACGCAAAGCAGCTTGGCCTTATTGTGATCGGCGATGCGAAACGCGGCGATATTGGGGCAACAAGCGCAGCATACGCAAAAGCAATATATAACCAGTTTGAATGCGACGCTGCAACGATTGCGCCATACATGGGAAGTGATTCTGTTGCACCATTCATCGACTGCTGCAAGCAAGGAAAAGGGCAATACATCCTGTGCAGGACAAGCAATCCTGGGGCAAAAGACTTGCAGGACAAGGAGAGCGATGGCAGCCCGCTATATATGGCAGCAGCCCAGAAGATTATTGAATGGGCGAAACCAGGCACTGGGGCAGTTGTTGGTGCAACGTATCCAGAAGAGCTTGAGCGTATTTCACGATTGTTTGTCGAGAGCGGGAAAGAAATTCCACTTCTCATTCCAGGTGTTGGGGCACAGGGAGGCTCGATTCACGACGTTATTTCAGCGCTAAAAAAGACAGGAAATAACCTTGCGCTGCACCGTATTAATTCATCATCTGGAATAAGTTATGCATATGAAAAAAGAGAGAAGAAAGGGGTTGGGGAAGACCATGGCTGGGTTGCAGCTGCAGTGAGGGAAGTTGAAAGGATGAAACGAGAAATAGGCCAGATAAAACCATAAACTTTATAAATAATAGACAACTGTCCATAATATTAGACAATAAACCATAAAAATGGACAACCTAATATTGTATTTTTTCAAAGAGCCTGGACGATCTTTTCATGTTCGAGAGCTTGCAAAGATCTGCAAGAAATCACCAACGACTATCTCCAAACACCTTCTAACCCTCCAGAAAAAAGGCTTGCTTCTATCATCAAAAAAGTTGAACCACCTCCTGTTTACGGCAAATACCGGTAAGCCTGCTTTTAGAGATATGAAAATAGCCACCAATCTGCAAATGCTCCGCTCATCAGGGCTTCTCGATGCTATCACCCAAGAGTATAATCATCCAGAAGCCATCATTCTCTTTGGCTCGTATAGAAAGGGAGAAGACACTGCTGGCAGTGATATCGATATTGCCATAATAACCCCCCTAAAGAAAGAGATAAATCTTAGCACATTTGAAAAAAAGCTTGGGCGCCCAATCCAACTCTTTTGCCGATCACGTTCTGATATAGAAGACATGAAAAAGAAGAACAAAGAGCTGTTAAACAATTGGATAAACGGTATTGTCGTTGAAGGCTTCTGGGAGGCATTCTGATGTTCAAAGATTTTGTATCTGAAGGAAAAGTAAGAAAGGCATCTCCTGATCTTGCACTGGCAAAGTCTCTCGTTTCAACAGCAGAGCTTGATCTCGTATTTCTTCAAAAGACAGAAATAACCAAATATTCAGCAAGAAAAGTGATTAGCAATTATTACGATGTCCTTCGCAGCATCATAGAAGCGATTGCAGTACTTGATGGATACAAAGTGTATTCTCATGAAGCCTTTACACCATTTCTCAAAGAGATGAACGAAGAGCTTATCTCCACAAAATTTGACCGATTCAGAAAGATCCGCAACAGGATTAATTATTATGGTGAAGGCATCACTATTGAAGAAGTAAAGCAGTACCGCGAGGAGATTCTTGTGATCATCAATACATTGAGGGAGAAATATCTGCGGAGGCTTGGATAATCAAAATTTGTGAAATATTCTAGAAGCTATTTAGTTACCAATACACTTTCCAAGCGCTGTCTTACTGTTATATAAGCGTGTCTGACATAACTACTAATACAAATAGAGGGATTATAGGCCATGGCAATATTAAGAACCATGCCGCCCTTTCTCATCTCCATTTTATTATCATCCCCTCGCTCAAGAACAAATCCTACTCTCGCGTAACAAGTTTGTATTCCCTCATGAATTCTAGCAGCAGAAGTGTCTTGTGGCAATTCCAAATAAAAATTAGCAACAACATTCAGGTCGGGATCAGTTTCTCTTTTCATGACCAAGGCCAGATCAGTGTTCATAAAAGCAATCGGAAAAGCAGTATTGTTAGGGTCAATTTGGTCTAGATGTTGAAAAGAATCCCCCTGAATTACACCCCTCAGGCCAGCAAGCTCTCTGGCAGGAAAAAGCAAATCCGTAAGTTCTTTCCGAAGGTCTGGCAAACCAGAACGATTTGGTTTTTGAACTGAAGGCTCCATTCCTGTATGGAGGTCATGGAACTATTTAAAGGTTTGTGGGAAAAACAGCATCACAATTCCTTCGGAGTTGTTGGAGATCGGACGTTTATAGTATCTGTGAGGTGAAAGATGCTTATAAAACTTACTGTACAGTCACCCTCATCGGGCTTACTTTTCGATAGGTATCTCGTGTTGGCGGCATTGAAGAGAAAGTTAGTACGTTTGCAACGCCGCCGTCTGATGGGCATGTCTCAAATGCGTGAACAACTTCTAATCCTTGGAGTAATTGAACTAAATTCCTTACTGGCTGTTCACCATGTTTTTTTGCTGACAACACGCCATCGGGATAACATGCTCTCCAAAGCAGAGGTGAATTATCATTTGGCTTGACGATCAGCTCATCGCCCCATGTTAAGAAGCCGTACGTGAAGCCTGCTTTTTCTCCAGAAATGATCTTAGTATAAACGCCAACTCTTCCGCCGCGAAGATACCAAGTAAATAACTGGCTGTCCTGTACTTCGCCAATGCCAAAAGGCTCCCCACCCCCCCAAGCAAGATATCGTTTGATGTGCATCATGATACCTGTAAAAAAATGATGAATTAACCCCTAAATTTATTGGCTTGCTGGCGATACTTCACGATTATGAACAGCAGTATATACGTCAGTCACATCAGAGACCGTAACGTACAAGTATCCCCAAGCTGGAAAAGTGCTGACATGAACGCCAATAATTCTTCCATCCCCTTCGTAAAGTGTTATTGGCCTAAACAAGGAATCATCAATGCTATAAAAGCCATGCCTCTCCAGGACATCACCAATATGGCGAACAACAACCTCTCTTGTCGCTTCTCGCGGAACATGCGCCCATTGTAAATATTCCGTCACCCTTGGCCCTTGTTGTGTTCGAAGGTCTAACAGCCCATCTCTAGCCATGGCAAACGCATCAGCATCAGAAGGCCTGTTCAAAACAACACCAGTGATTACCGCAGCATGAGCCATAACCTCCACTAAGTCTTTTGGCTTGCCATCTGGATAGATTCGGCGGGCAAGCTCTGGTGCTATTGTTGGGATGCTCATCAGCTGGCAGAAAAGAGGGATGTTTATAAAACTTATTAAGTTCAAAGACAGTAAAACATGATCAAACTGGCTAATCGCAATAAGAAAAAATGCATCCCCAGTTGTAATCTCTATCACCACCTTTTTATATAAGTATAGAA
>JACOVM010000018.1 GCA_016177345.1 Candidatus Woesearchaeota archaeon
CTTCAGCTTTTTTGGCAGCGTCTTCTATTTGCTGCTGGTATTGCTGTATTTTGTCCAGGCTTGTTTCTGCGGTTACTGAAGCTGATGATAGAATACTGCCTAAGAGAAGAATTATGCAGAACAATGCCGCCTGTTGCTTTACCATATACCTTATTAACATAATAGTCTGTATTTAATGATTGTGCCATTCGTCTTTATGATCCGTAAAATTTACAAATTTTATAGGGTATGCCAAATCAATTCTTATGGCGAATCTTTATAAATAACGGTGTCTTTAAGCCTTCTTATGGCGGGACTTGAAGAGCTAACAAGACGAGAACTTCTCGGAGGAATTGCTGGGCTTGCAGCACTAGCAGCACTGCCAACATCAGCCCAAGCCAAGCCACTTGAAGAAATAACCGAACATGACTTCAGGCAGAAAGTTTACGAGAACACAAAGCCGGTTATTGTACTGTTTGGCGAGGATAAAACAGACCTCAAACAAGACGGATCACTCGCGTATTCGAAAAGAATGCAACAAGTTATTGAAGCATTAGCCGACAAGTATCCACAAATTGATTTTTTGTTCTTTGCTTATGATCATAATACCATGACAAGGCAGCAATTTGAACACGATTTTAAGCTTTCAAACACATCTCCAATGACAGTCATGTACGCCCGTCATGACGTGTTTACTGGGAAAAGGTTTGACAGGAACGTGAAGATAGACGTGCTGAGGGGAGGGCCGAAATTAGACAAGGATATTCCTTTGCTTGTTAAAAATCTAGGTGGTTACTGGATTCCAACAAATTTATTTGGACAAGATAATTTAGAGAGGGATGGAAAAGTTTATAGGTTAGAAAATACATTTGAAGATTGGAAAATGTACGATCCTGTTGTTCCGTTACGATAAAAGAGGCGGTTATGAAGAAAAAGAGAGGTGTGTTGGTTAGTGTTATTCTTCTTTTAGTTTTACCACTTCTTGTTATCGCTATCGAAAAGACAGAAGGTGGTGGTGGGGAGAGAACACCACAGTATGTTGAGCAACAGATTGAGAATGCTGTTCTGCAGCGTCAGGACTTTAATGGTGTGCCTTTAGTATCAATCACTGCAACGACACCTCATGGGATTATCACCTTCCCAGCTGGTTCAACAATATCTGTTTCTGAGGGTGTCGTCACGTCAAGTTCTGTTGATTATGCTGTGCAGAATGATATACAATTATGGTTTGGGGATAATGTGGTATTAGGTAATGGCGACGTGACTGCCTCAAGCGCGAGTGACTTTAGCGTGTGCGGCGTGTCCGTGAACGGCGCGAGTGATGTTGATTATAGTTCTTCTTCTCAAACGCTTGCTTTTTCTTCTGCCAATGACTTGTTCCTGGATGGTCCTTTTTCAGCATTAGAAAATGTTGGTCAAACAACTATTATCTTTAACGATTGCAATATAGTTAGAATAGAAACTGTTTTCATTAGTGATGCTGAACTCATTTTCAAAAACCCTCTTTCAACAGGCTCAACTGCCTTTTTGCCAAACAACAACTTTGCCGATCTTGATGGTGATGGTTTGTCCGATAATTTAGAAGAAACGAATAGCCTGAACAAGAATGGTGATGATACTGATGGCGATGGTGTTGATGATTATGATGAAATGATGCGCTACCCAACTGATCCAAAGAAGGTAAGCACGCTCGGCCGCCCCGATAATGAATCAGTCGAGCTGATGCTTAACGGCAGCACCAGCCAATTCTTCTACCAAGGCAAAGACCTCCTCAAGGAACTCAACCTGTCCAAGAATGCCTTGTTCGTCGACTCCGACCGTGATGGCATCACCGACATTAAGGAAGCAACACTTGATTATGATTACGAGAATAAGGACATGGACGGTGACGGCCTGAGCGATGGCTTTGAATTACGGCATGGGCTCGATCCGAAAGAACAAACCAGCCTTGGCTCGTTCTGGAAAGGGCAATGCAGTGATTGTTTATTAAAAATACAAGGAAAGGCTGGCGACACGATTGTTCTCGAATTCAATGATGACTCTTTCACGGCAACACTTGATGAGGGCATGACTGTTGCCATCGGAGATGATAAGAAAAACGTCATCGGCCACACGGCAACCAATGACGATGCTACCATCACGCACTCCATCACCGAAAACCAGGAAACCATCACGAACACGAACGCCGACACGAGCATTCATTATGACCACTACACTGACCACATTCGTCATGGAACATTTACCATAGCACTTGACAAAACAACAAAGAGTATTGCAAAAGCAACGCTAGATTCGCCAGGCATTTACTTCCATGACGTTTATGAAGATCCTAACTTCAAGCTTGCCAATGCCACCTTCACTCTTCCCGATGATACGTATGGCGATCTTGCGCAATACTACGTTGTCCCAGAATACAGCTTTGCGTCAAGCTTTGCCCTTTACCGTCCGGTAAACCTTTCATCGTACACCATCACATTTGGCAATACAGAAGGTGATTATGACGCTATTGTCAGCCTTAATGGCGGAATCATCGAGCTTCGCGGCATCGTCAATTACCGCCGCATGGGCTTTCATTTCATAGGCACGCCAATGAGCCAGACATTTCTTGTAACAAATTACACAGAAAATGAACAAACTCTGGAAAAAACAGGAGAAAGCAAGCAAACAATGCCAATGTATCCCATTATTCCAAAATTCCAGAAGCTCACCGATGTTCTTTCAAGCTATTCTGAGGATAATCATTTTGTTCTTTCACTGATGAATTCAGCCCAAGTTGAAATCACTATAGAATCCGTCGGACAGGATGAGCACGCCTACAATATCTTTTTTGAGGATGTCAAGGTCAGCGGCATGAACACAGATACTGGCCTAACCGAGCGTTGGGATTGGGCTGAGGAAAAGCCAAACGCTGTACGGGCCATTTACCATAACTATCTTCCATGGGGTGTTGTTGAGGTTGATGATATTGTTGCCTTTCAGTACGCAGCTGGTGAACAGCACCAGCTCATTTCAACAATAGACAGCCAAAAAGCAGCCTTTCACGAATTTATTGATCCCTATCGCATTCCAATATGTGACGCATGGTCAGCAAGATATAGAGAACAGCAAGGGCTAGCTGAGGAGGAACTGCCGGCATGGGCGCTTCAACAGCTCAATTAAGAAAAGGGCAGGTGTCAACGCTAGCGATAGTGGGCATCATCATCTTTCTTGTCCTGCTTCTCGCACCGATCACTTATAAGGCATACACGAGCGGATGGTTTTTGCCTGTTGACACAAAACAAACTGCAAAGCTGTACGAAAACCTGTTTGGACAATGCCTGCGCCAGGCACTTACCTGCTCTATCTACAGTCAGGGATTAAATGCCGGGCAGTTCAGCAGGGGAGATCTGGCAGGTCAGCACGTTTTTGCAGAGCAGGCTGTACAATTCATCGAAACTGCCTTTCCATTCTGCTTGCAAAATTACTCAACCAATTTTTATGGGCTGCAAGTCTTTAATCTAGGGTCACGATCGTCTATTGATTTTTTTGATGATAAAACAAGGCTGTCTATGGGCAAGCGATCATTCATCCAGCAAGATGATGTAAAAGTATACCTCCCATTTTCTGATGCTGAAATACCCACAACACCTTTTCAGGCTCTTGCTCTAGCCAACTCTGCTGATCTTCATGACGCGCGATCGCTTCTCAGTACCAATCTTACGATAGCAACCTTTCAGGCAGCTCCTGACATTTATCTTATCATAGATCCAACGACAGAAATAGAAACCGGCAAGCCTTACCTGTTTCTTTTTGAGCGGTAGCCTCGCTTCTCTGCCATTCGCTCCAACTGATAAGTAATAAGAAAGAAGAGGATGACAATTGCGAAGAAGATGCGCTGCAGTTTTGCTTGGTGCTTTTCATTGCTCAACTTTTTGATAATATCCTCTTTGCTTTCGGTTGTAATGAGCGTTGTAGACACTCCTTCCTGTCCAGGCGTGGTGTAGGAGAACGAAAACCCTTCTCCAAGATTAACATCAACTTTTACTTTTGCGGGATCATCGTTGAATGTAAAAAATCCGGGATCCGGGAAAACAGCATCGCCAGCATGTTGGGCCATGCTCTTTGGAATGAGTTCGTATATAGTGTATACTCCCTCATGTGGGGAGATATTTGCCTGAACACGCATTCCTTGCTCTAGCGGCTCATATATTTTTTGGACAGCAACATTCACAACATCTTTTTCTGCAACTCTAGCTTCAGCAAGCCCCTCATTGGTTATCGTGTTGCCTATCACTTCCCTGTCTTTTCGGCGTGGCTCAGGCACTTGCTCTTGGTTATCTTGCTTCTCTTCTTGCTCCTGTTGCTCTTCAACAATGAGTTGAATCGTGGTATTCTTCTCCTCTGGTTCAGCCCCCCTTGACAGGTTGACAAAGCGGTTGGCAATCACGCCAAGCTCATTGTCCTGCACATGGTAATCCACAACATTGTCAAAATAAAAGCCGTTTTCATAATCTTGGATGATGCAGTTTTTGATGCTAACCCCTGTTCTTCCAATTGCGGTGAAGGCTGTGCCGCTGAAGTCGCCGCGAAGCACAGCATTGTCACAGTCTAGTGCGACATTATCTGCAATGATGCGAATCCCGTTGGGAAGCGCGTATTCTCCTTTGCAAAACGTAGCTGATTTGGTAATGGCCATGCCATTTTCTGGAGTAATGCATTCTTCTGCTAGCACTCCGGAGATTAAAGAAAGCAAGAAAGCCAGCAATATGCTTATTCTTAGGATATTCATTGGCTTCCCCCGATAAAAAGCTGGTAATAGTGCCTGCCAACGATGAAGAGATAGAAAAGGGTAAGAAACGAAAGAAGGCTTGTAGCTCCTGTAAAGTTCCAGGCAACCCCAATGTCTGATATGATCAATGGATTGCCAGCCATGTCGAGAAGAAAGAGGAGCAACACTAATATTCCTGTTAAGATCAGTGCATTTAATAGCGGAGGGTATGAAAGAAGCTTGCGAAGAAGCCTTCCTTTAATAACTATTTCAGTCTTTCCTCGCTTAATCCGGATGTCCTCATCTGTCATGCCCATCCTCACTTATACCCTCCCCCTCGTGGGTAGAAGCCTACTTCCTGCGGTGGCGCGAACTGCTTTAAGTCGAAGAACTCCTTAATGTGGTTTTGGATCTTGTACGTATCACTGATGACAGTATTTCTGATCATGTCTCTCCTTTTTCTCCAGATCCTCTTGTAGAACAGCTCGAGAACGTGCTTCAAAAACCAGTGCTTCTTCCACTTGTCTTCCGGGTCAAGAAGCATGTACCCATTCAGCACAACTTCAACTTCCCCTTTTTGGACTCGAAGCTTCTTTCCTTCCTGCATGACCTCAATATCTCGAAAGTACCTGAAATGAAAATCAAGGTCAATATGGAGTGTGTAAAATGTTGATCCCTCTTCTGTTTTCTTTGTTCTCCACCAGATCCAGCCAGACTTGCCCTCTCTCGGGTCTGTTGTTCTTTTTTCCTGGTAGAGCTTCTCCATGTACTTCCAGCTTGGCTTTGAGCCATAACCCTTATCCACCAGCCTATCGCGTGTTTGACGGTAGAGTTCGGTAAAGTCAAAAACGCCCTTAAACTTTACGTTTGTGTTCAGGCCATCTATGATGATCGGTTCGAAATCGCCAGCCATTGGAGAATTCAATAAAAATTTGATTTAAAAA
>JACOVM010000054.1 GCA_016177345.1 Candidatus Woesearchaeota archaeon
AAATTGTTGTTTTGGAAAAAGAGTTTCATCATTGACCAAGACCTCATTGGAAGCTTTTTCATGATAGACCCCTTCAAAAGGATACACAACAATTTCTTCTCCTTTTTGAAGCTGGTTAGCTTGAATCATGCCCTTCCTAGTAAGTATTGGATGCTCTCCTGTAACTTCAACAGTATATCCAAGCTTGGTCTTGATTTGAAATATTTTGCCATGATGCATTTTCTTCATAAAATACCCGATACTTTTGCCAGAAAATGTTTTTTGGCCAATATCAAAGGAGGTAACAGATTGGAGGTGTTGTTGTGAAAGGAGAGTAAACGGTGAGCCATGAGAGTCAACTTCGATAAAAGCTGATTCAAAATCCTCAATAGGCTTCGTATAGCCATATTCTGTTGTGACAGAAGATCCCTTGACTAAGCAATTAATATCAAAACCGACACCACCGGGGCTGATCACACCACCCTGTTCTGGATCAAATGCTGCAACGCCACCAATTGGAAATCCATATCCCCAATGGCCATCAGGCATGCAGAAGGAGTATTTTTGAATACCTGGAAGGCAGGCAACATTCGTCACTTGCTCAAAAACACCATCGTCCATCGCATCAAGAAGCTCTTTGGTGGCATAGATTCGTGCGGGGACAAGCATTCCTTTCTTGTAAGATATAGGAATCTCCCATATAACTTCGCTTACTTTTTTAAGGTCAGGCCGCTGAATAATGGGACGGTCGTGCATACGCTGCAAGGTTCGGGCATAGTATTTAAAGGTATTCAAAAAATTACTTCCTCAAGCATTATTAGGACGCCAAAAAAGATAATCAGTGTCCTTAAGGGCGGGGCTATCTTTTTTGAGCGTATTGAAGAAATAGTTGGTGGCACACTTTTATTTTTGTTTCACGTTACATCTGATTTCAGTTTCAAATATCTAACACCACTCTTGCCTTGAAGCCATGGGCTGTTTTTGAAATTCTAAATAAGTGCATCGTGACTGCTTTAACATCGTTGTGGAATTCCTGTTTTTTTGGATTCAGTTTTTCTCCGAAAAGAGTTGCGGTAAGGTGATATTCGTTCCCTTTTTTTGCAACAGCGACGGTTGATTTGGAGTGGACAAACTGCTCAGCATCTTTCAAATAGATAATCTCTTCTAAAAAATTGAATAGCAAGCGCTCAATATCCCCGTGCTTGAACGACAACGTTTTCTTTTTTTTTGGAGTTATAGTCTTGAGAGAAATCATGCTTGCTGCTAATGCCTCTGCGGCATGCTTGAATAACAGTGAAAGGGTTTTTCCTTCTGCGACAAACGCCAGATCAGCAGTAGCTATGTCGTCTAGGTAACGATATTTTTGATATTTTTCCATGGGCGTCACATTCTAAACCAGGCATATTATTTAAACTGTACATAGTGCTTGAGTGAGTCAGTTTATATAAGAAAACTAATCTAACTCACAGGTCAATCAAGCTGTCGAACCTACCTGTATTGGTATGACCTCTATTCAAAAGCTTTATAAATATTGTTTTTCTCCTTCAGGTTTAATATTTGCAGGCTTTGCAACCTCTTTAAGCGGGAGGGGTGGGTGAAATATCCTAACTAAATATCCTAACTTAATCATATACGCTGGTTAGGACATCGGTGGTGTGTTCTCCATCGTGCCAAGATACCACTTGGGCTTAGCTTAATTAATAACCTAAGTCTTAAACGAACACCCTTTTCGCAATCAGCCTAGCTATATAGAATATGGGGGTTTCCTATGATCGTAAAAGAACTGAATATTAAAGGGGTTTATGAGATCCAGCTGATGCCATTTGAGGATGACCGAGGGTATTTTGCTCGCACGTACGATTCAGATATATTCAAGAAACATGGCATTGATCGGGGGTGGGTTCAGGAAAATCATTCTTTGTCCCTTCGAAAGGGAACAGTGCGTGGCCTTCATTTCCAATACCCCCCTGATACGGAGACAAAGGTCATGCGGGCTGTCACTGGCGAGATATTCTTTGCGTTCGTTGACTTACGTAAGGGATCTCCTACGTTCGGAAAATGGGGCAGCCTTGTCATCTCTGATAAGAATAAGAAGTTGCTCTATATGTCAAGAGGGTGTGCCCTTGGCATGTGCACGTTAACAGATAACTGCAATCTCTCTTATAAGGTGGATAACTGTTATGCATCGAAGAACGAGGATGTTCTTCTCTGGAACGATCCAGATATTGGCATCGTCTGGCCGGTGAGAGAGCCTTCGATCATCTCTAAGAGAGATTGCAATGGAAAAACGTTCAAGGAATTTGTCGAGAGGTGTGGGGGGCTTGTCTTGTGAGAATCATCATTACAGGGGGTACCGGATTTATAGGCAGGCATGTGGTTCGTCTGCTGCACCATAACAACCATCATCTCTTGCTCATGGTGAAGGAAAACACCTCTCTATTCTCAGATCTTGATGGTATAACCTACTTAAAAGGGGATCTTGGAGACATCCAGACGCACGTGGATACATTACATTCATTTCGTCCGGATGCACTGGTGCATCTTGCCTGGCAGGGTATCCCAGATTATGGCGTAGAAAACTGCAAGAAGAACCTGGCAATGGGCCTTGAGCTCTTTTCGACTGCTGCGGCTGTCGGTTGCAAGGTTTGTGTTGCAACCGGAAGTTGTTGGGAATACGGTCGCGAGCAGGGCATGTTGTATGAACGTATGGATATTATAGATAAAAATGTTTTTTGTGCGACAAAAACATCATTGTGCCGTATCGGTATGCAGATCGCAAAAGAGGCTGGAATACGCTTTGTCTGGTTGCGGCTCTTTTACGTCTATGGGCCAGAACAACGCAGCGGATCGCTTATCCCGACAATCCTGGATACGCTCAAAAAGGGAGAAGCTCCCTCAATCAAGAGCCCTGGCAACAAAAATGATTTTGTCTTCGTTGGAGACGTTGCTGATGCTATCCTGAAATCGCTTGAGAAGGACGTAGCAGGGATATTTAATATTGGTTCTGGGCAAGCGACCAGCCTGTATAAGGTCGTTGAAATAATCAGTGAAGCCTTAGGAGTACGTATCAATATCCCCCTTGGCGATGGCACGCTCGATTTTTGGGCAGACATTTCACGGGCTCAAAAAGAACTTGATTGGAAGCCGACCGTCGATATTAAGGAAGGGATACAGCGCATGATCAATAGTACAGGGCAGGAAATATGACGCAAGACAGCCTAGGCAAAGGGATAGCAGGGAAAAACGTGCTTATTACTGGTGCAAGCGGTGGCATTGGTGCGTGCATGGCAAAACTATTCGCCGCTAATGGAGCGCGTGTTGGAATCCATTACAACACCTCAGAACAAAAAGCTAAAGAGATCGCTAATGAGATACGGCAAGCCGGCGGAACAGCGGAGCTTTTCTACGGTGATCTTCTCAAACAGGATGTTCAGCAGAAACTCATCAGTAAGTTCGTCAATACTTATGGCAATATTGATGTGCTTATTAACAATGCAGGAAATGTCTTTTGCCACACCCCTTTTAAAGAGCTTGATCCTGACCTGTGGGATGCCACGTTCAACTTGAACGTGAAAGCTCCTTTTTATCTTTCCGGTAGCGCATTTGTTCACATGCAAAAACAAGGAGGAGGACGTATCATCAACATTAGCTCCATTACCGTGAAATATGCAGGAAGTGAGACAGGTATGCACTATAGCGCTGCGAAGGCGGCTCTCGATAATTTAACTAAGGGGTTTGCCAAGGTAGGTGCTCCGCATAACATACTTGTCAATGCGATCCGTTGTGGTGTCATTGACACGCCGCTACGTACCAAGATAAAGGGGTATAATGAAGAGCGGTTCCAAAAACGAATCGCGATGGTCCCCCTTGGGCGGCCTGGTCAGCCGATCGATATCGCCCATATGGCCTTGTTTTTGGCATCTGAAAACGCTAACTTTATAACAGGTGAGATTTTTGACGTTGCGGGAGGGGACTAAAACTAGCTCTTTAGTTCATTAGAGAAATAGTTTTCCCTCGTGCTGCATCTATGCTGCTCTGTTTTAATAGCAAAAATAAATAGCAAAAATTAAATAACGATTGTTAATAACTATAGTAGATTGTTAATAACCTTGGTAAAAGGTAATCATGCTGGGTGTGTTACATATGGAACAAAGACTTGTTGTACCAAAACGGTTGCAGCTTGAAACATTCTATGGCTGTAATGCTAAGTGTGTCATGTGCGCCATCCGCCTTCCTCCGACACGAAAGATAGGGGCCATGTCTTGGGAGATGTCCAAAAAGGTCTTTGACGAGATGGCACCTTATGTTGACCGTATGGAAAAGCTTGACCTCTTTGCACTTGGTGAACCACTACTCGATCCATTCTTGTATGATCGGATCCGATACGCGAAGTCAAAAGGGTTCAAGAGTATCGGAATCTCGACGAATGCGGATCTCTTTAATGAGGATCGCCAGCGAAAGCTTCTCGAGGCAGGCATCGACGCGGTTATTATCAGCATTGATGGTATTAAAAAGGAGACTCATGAAGAGATACGAAAGAATGTCAAGTACGAACGGGTAGTTGGTAATGCACAAAGTTTTATCAAGATGCGTAATGATGGGAATTATCCAGTGCGAATTGTTGTACGATTTATTCGGCAAAAACGCAACGCTGACGAATGGGAGGCATACAAGGAATTTTGGAAGCCAAAACTGTCCAAACAGCGCGGTGACAAGTTGATCGTTTATGATGTTAATACAATGGGAGGAGAGTTCTCCTCGAAGGAAGAGCTCGTTGCAAGGCTTCATATGGACATCGAGCGCCGGCCATGCCATATGGTTTTTGACCGGCTCATCGTTCTCGCTGACGGAACGGTTCCTCTGTGCTGCGAGGACACGCCTCGCGCAACCTATCGTCTTGGCAATGTGAATGAGACATCACCAATAGATATTTATAATAATGAAGCGTTCACGAAGATACGGGAGACGCACCGGGAAGGCAATAAGAATAGTATGGAGCTATGCAAGGAGTGCACACTCCTCTATAGCGAGCAGTTCCAGCAAAATATCGAATTGGAGGGTTGAGAATGCAGTCGTGGAATAATCGCCTTGAGCTTGAAAACATTCATTCACGCCGGCATGAAGGCATTACGAAGATGCTCGAATGGAATAACGAAGACATCATGCCGAGAGAGCTCGCCATCGAAACCGTGTTTGGCTGCAACTTGAGCTGTGAGATGTGCTTTATCGACCAGCCAACGCACCGAAAGAAAGGCGTCATGCCCATGGAGCTCTTCTATCATATTGCTGACTCAATGACGCCCTATGCCGAAAAGATAGAGCAAGTTGATTTATGGAGCTTGGGCGAGCCGCTTCTTGATCCCCACTTGTATGAAAGGATTAAATACCTCAAAAGCAAGGGTTTCCACAATATCGCCATATCAACGAATGCTGATCTTCTTGATGAGCGCAAGCGCATATTGCTGATGGACTCGAAGGTCGATACGGTCATCTTCAGCATCGACGGCTTTAAGAAGGAGACTCACGAGAAGATACGTCGCGGCTCGAACTTCGAACGCACCGTCACCAATGTCCTTGAGACGATCAAGTTGCGGGATCAGGGAAACTATTTGACGCGGTTTATCGTCAGATTCATACGTAATCAAGACAATGCAGACCAGTGGGATGAATATGTCACGTTCTGGAACTCAAAGCTCTCGAAGGAGAAGAGAGATTTTGTCGCAAGATATGATACGCATAATTATGGGGGTTATATTGCGCAGAAAGAAGGCAAGGGATGGAAGGATATTCATCCACCAGATTCGATCGAATCCCTTGAACGGCGTCCATGCCATTTCGTGTTCGACGCGCTTATCATCCTCAATGATGGAAGCCTTGCCTTATGTCCGGCAGATTTTCTTGAAGGGCAGTTTGGTCTTGGCAATGCAAGCAAGGGGGCTCATCCGCTCGCGGAATTCAACTCTGCATCGTATAAGGCGATGCGTGATGTGCACAAGTGCGGCAATAAGAACAGTATCAAGCTCTGTAAGGACTGCGATATCCTCTATTGCGAGACAACGCGGGTTGCTGGGTGGGAAGTGGATGAGTATAAAGCGTCGAAATAAGGTGCGTCATAGTCTTAATTTGCTAGTTATAGCAAATCTCATTGATTTATGAACAGATTTAATGAGATTCTGCTATTATTTTTTCCGTTTTTGAAGAGTATTTTTTGAATAGTATCATGCCTGTTTTATGATAATTCCCTGTCCTGTGGGAAGGGAAAGAATTGTTGCACCAACTTTTTTTGCAAATTCATCATGGGCTGTTTTGAGCTCTTCAAAGCCAGGATTTCCATAATCATCAAGAACGATAATTCCTCCTGGTACCATCTTAGGCCAGAAGAACTCAAGCGCTGCTTTTTCTGGAGGAGCGCAATTCATATCGATTGCTAAGTACGCAACTTTTTTGATTGGAACAGGCGTCAGCGATCTTGGAACTGCCCCTTTAATGATAATGACGTGGGGATATTCTTTGAAGCGGTCAACAACGTATTCGTACGTGTTTTCATATTTCCCGTCGTATGTCTTGAACTCTTTTTCCGATGAGAACTCCTTGTCAAGTCCCATGTACGTGTCAAAGAGATAATATTTTCTGCCGGTCATTGACCCAAAGTCCATGAACAAAATATTGTTCATTGCATGCATCCCCCGGTACACGCCGCACTCTACAAAATCTCCAACTCCCAGACTCTTTGCATGCATGACTGCCCAATGCAGGATGTGCATGTTCCAGGCTACATGGCCTGTCTTATACTGGTCGGCTAGCCCTTGAAGGTACGCTTTCTTGAATTTTTGGTCATTCAGGAAATCCGTGTTTTTGTTACAGATAAGCCCAGAATTTGCGTAGGTCATGCCCTCCAGCTTGAATAAGACCGAATGGATAGGTTTTACGAGCGTGTTATACATCTTATATACTGTCCGGTTGTATTTCGATTTGTAGACATTTCCAAGCAGTTTCCTTAATATCTTACCTCGCCGAGGGGCACTCACGATTATGTCGTCTTGGTCACTCATGGAAATCTCCTTTGGTATGATAGGCCACCTATGGATCAATAGATCCGAGTAGAAAGGGGGTATAAATGAGTTGCGAAAATAAAGGCTTTTCAGAAAGTCTTCCTTCATTCTTAGTCGTAAAACCGTTGTTTTTGACTAAAAGTCTAGATGGCTTTTTTCCAGAGCCCTTTAAATTGCCCTAAACCGTAAGCCTTATAAATAACCTCCCGTCCCACAGGATTATGGTTCTTACCCAATACCGATCAAGGCTTAAAAGTACGGGAGGAAGGTATACCTCCTATCGAAAGAAGCGTAAGGCAGAGATTGGGCGAGCGCCAACGAATACCAAGATTGGAGAAAGAAAGCTCCAAATGATTAGGACAAAAGGAGGAGATGTAAAGCCAAGGCTTGCATTCACTTCTATTGCAAACGTAACTGATCCAGCGACAAAGAAAGCAATGAAGGCAACGATAAAGACTGTTGTTGAGAATCCCGCAAATTGGCAACTGGTCAGAAGAAACATTATCACTCAAGGTTCTATTATAGAGACGGATAAAGGACGGGCACGGGTAACTTCACGCCCTGGCCAAGATGGCGTGATCAACGCTGTTTTGGTAAAGTAAGCGACGACATTGATACGACATGGTGGGCTATCTAGCCACGAACGATGACACTTGACCGTAATGTAACTGCATTCTATCACCTGCACCGCCAGGTTGGGGAAAAGCCTTCTCCTTTACTAGATCCCCATACCGATCTTCAGCTGGTAAAAGGGTCTCGCGTCATGTATAATTCCGGAGTTGGAGAGATCACTCAACACCCGTTATACGCTCAATTCAAAGATCAGAGAATATACGCTGCACGATACAATGGAACATTAGTATTTCATAGTGGAAATTTTTCATGCCATCCGGGGCAGGAAAGTGCAAGGCAGGATGATCTCGAACAGCAGCTTGAGCAACGCGAACGGCATGTTGAAGTTCTTGTTACCCAAGTTATTGGCCAACAACAGCCAGCTATTACTTTGTATAGACATGGAGAAGCGCTCTCCTGGGCGATGGGTTGGTTAAAGCGGCAGCGGGGGAGTGTCCAACGCCTTGAATTGTACCTTGTTCAGCATAGAGACATTACTTATCTTCCTTGGTCTTATGCTGCAGGCACTTCTCGGCTAGCAGGCAATGGTAAAGTGCTTGAATTTCCTCGAACATCAGAAGGGCGTGATCTTCTCTATAAGAGAAGGATGGAAACAGCACTTCGAGATGCAAATCGTCCAGGGCGACGTGCTGGAATGATCGCTCGAGAAGAAGGGCTTGCAAACATGATTGAAGACTTGAGAAATCCACCTCCTGCAGAACCGGCCAAGCCAAGAAATATGGAGTTGTTTCCCTCAACAAAAAAATGAGAGAAATGATTGAAAATGTTGATTAAACGTGACTATTAAAAAGTGAATTATTAAATATACCCTTTTCTTCAGAGAAAGAATGCAAGCCAGATCTGCACCTTCCTCGCTCCCTTCATCGCGTTATTCAAGATCCTCACTTTATTCAATATATACTGTGTTACTTAAAGAGTACGGAATGCAAGGTTGGTGGCCGCTGTTGGCTCATCAGGGGATGAACCCCACCAAAACTGGCTCAATCACTGGTTATCATCCTGGTGATTATTCTTTTCCAAAGAACGAGCAGCAGCGCTTTGAGATCTGCATTGGTGCCATCCTAACACAAAACACGAGCTGGGTTCAGGTCGAGAAAGCGCTGAAAGCCCTCAACCAGCTGAATGCGCTTACGATAGAAGGAATGGCAAAGCTTTCTCTTCAGCGATTGAAAATAGCGATTAAGCCTGCAGGGTATTTCAACCAAAAAGCAAAGAAGATCCGTGAATTTGTAGTGTTCTTTACTTATCTTGACGGAAGAACACCATCTCGAGAGGAGCTGCTTTCTGTCTGGGGGGTTGGGCCAGAAACAGCAGACTCTATTCTTCTCTACGCGTATCATGTGCCCAGCTTTGTGGTGGATGCGTACACAAGGAGGATTCTTTCTCACCTTAGGCTGATTGAAGAAACTGCATCGTACAATGACATCAAAGCGATGATGGAGCAAGCTCTTCCGCAGGAAGTTGTTGTCTATCAAGAGTATCATGCGCTTCTTGTCGAACATGCGAAACAGCAGTACTCTAAGAAACCATACTCTCAGGACATTCTTCTCTCCCGAATTCATCGATAGCTTTAAAAAGAAAGTTGCGTTGGGTAATATTGGGTAATAAAGAACGCTTAAATAAAAGAGAGGTTTGATAAATGGATACTGCAGTGCTCATCCTTATTGGGGTTCTTTTAATCAGTATTCTTACCGCTATATACCGCACTATTCAGAAAGGGTTCCATCTCAAGATTCTTTTACCTGTACTTGCAGCCGGAATTCTTGTTGCAGCAGGCCTTGCCCTTAATCAAGAAGTTAAGGAATTCCAAATGCAGTATCCATCATCAGAAAAATTGTTTCTCCTTCATGAAAATAATGAATTTATAGGTGGCGTTTCTGGCGTGCTCACCCAGGATGGCAACACCACTTTTTTGGATAATGGGCAGCTTCAGGAAAAAACAGGAGAGTGGCAAGCAATGGATCTTCATGCTGTAAAAGGAGATCATTATTTTGTGTTCATTGTTTCACTTGATGCATTTGACAAGACAGAGCGAGAAGTCTATTTTCATGGCCAGGACCATAACCGCACGTTTCTATTTCAGCTGTTGGAAAGCCAGGACGCAACAGAAGACTATGCGAGAGAAATGGTGCAGCAAAAAATCAAGAAGGGATTGCTAGATAAAAGGTACGAGGATGCTGCAGCTGTTCAGCTTGTCCAGAATATTCAAGAGCAGATTGGGGACAATGCAAGGGTAAAAAGTGCAGTGTTTACTGCCTTGCTCTCCAATGCGATGGAAGATGAAGGCCAGCTGTTCCTCATGCAGAGCATGAAGAAAAAAACAATTATCATGTACCCCCAGCCATATTTTATGAGGCTGTTCCTTATCATTCCAGATCCATTACTGAACCAGTTACTTGTTCCAGCATAAGGAAGGGGGATTGGGAAGGGAGAATTGGGTGTACAGGAGGGAGACCATGTTTGAGAAACTAAAGTTTTGGAAAAAAGAGGGAGAGATACCCGGGACAGACCTTAAAGAATTCAGCAAGCCATTTGAGCTTGGAGGGTTGCCAACGTTCGATGATGATGGTACGGGAGGGTTTGCTGGTACGCCGCACCTTGGCAAATCAGCAGCAACCGTCGATGTGCCAAGCAAGTATACCTCAGACCAGATGGCGGGGGCCGGCGGATTAACCCCTGTTGGGCCGAGAATGCACCAGGAACAGCAGTATTATCCACAGCAGCAAGCACAGCAAATGTCTCATCCAGACATTGCCGCAAAAGACTTTGAGATCATCTCTGCAAAACTGGATGCTATTCGAACATCGATTGACTTTTTGAGCCAACGATTAGATAATATTGACCAAATGCTTCGGCAAAAGCGTGGTGGCTGGTAATGAAGAAAAAGATAAACAGGGCAAAAAAGCAAGTTACCAAGGATTATTCAAGAATTGTAAGAAATAAGTACATTTACTTTTTTATCATTGCAGCATTAACAACTGTACTTGACCAATTAATCAAGGTGAACATTCTTCCACTAGAAATTGGAGTCAAGCATGCGCTTTTTTCACCATACCTGTTCATCACTCATGTCAATAATTATGGTGCCTCCTTTGGCATTTTTCAGCATCAGACCCTTCCCCTTATTGCATTCTCCTTCTTCGTTATTGGTGTGATCTTGTACTACCTTCAGCTGATTCCGCAGCGATACATTGCTTTTGTCTCCTTGATCATGGGCGGCACGATCAGCAACCTTGTTGACCGAATTGCGTACGGCTTTGTCGTTGACTATCTTGATATTGTTATTTGGCCAACGTTTAATGTAGCAGATATGGCAATCACGATCGGGGCGATAGGAACAATTTGGCACTTGATGAGAGAGAAGGAGTAGAGAAAAGGGAATCACAATAATAAAAAGAATGAGTGAAGCATCAGCATTGATCAAAATTCTTCAAGCGCCTCTAAGTCTTTTAATTTACCCTGATTCTTAAGCCAGTGTACCTGGGTGGGGCGGTACTTGAACAGGATATCCCCTTTAGTAGTGTCGTACTCCCATGGCTCAACAATAACAATATCATTTTCCCGAACCCATAATTTACGCTTGAGCCGACCTGGAATTCTACAAACCCTGGGCTGGCCGTCCAGACATTTTACAGTCATTCTGCTTCCACCAAGCCGTTGCTGGACAACACCAAAACACTGAGGTGCCTTTGGAAGCTTGATGCGCCGAATTTCTTCCTCAGCCTGCTCTTCAGGAGATAACGTGCTTTTTTTCTTGTCAAAATGTGGCCGTTTATGCTGCATAGGCCAACAGAACAGTACACTGTTTATAAAGGTTGTGTAGGGGTTTAGAGTGCCATTTCTTTTAATATTCTTCTGCCCTAAACCCCTAACTCCAGACGGTCCTACCTCCTATTTCTCGTTGTGCATCATTATTTCTTATGTACATTGCAGTGTAGGCGTGGCGTGCGGAAATGTCTTCAATTCGCGCTGCCTGAGCTGGAAAGGCATCACGAAACTGGCAGGCTGTGCCATTGTGCCAAACAAGAGTTGTTGTTCCTGGATTGAACGTGCGCCAGGTTTTAACGGTTATTCTATCACTACTGTAAAAACCAGTTGGATTGCCTTTCGCGTACACCCGCGCTACTTCCTGCAATTGAGGAAACGAAGTTGCCCTATTTGGGTGGGCAAAGCCCTGTTCTTGGAGAAGTGCAAAAAATTCTGGATCTGCCATCGTCGTCATGTTTTCTCTATTCAACACTCCTTCTCGCCAGAGTTTTCGAAGCACGCCTTCTAAGTGGGCTTCTCGGGCCCGGCTTGTTGGAGAAAAATGAACGTGATCATACATATATGCCCGAACAAGAAGAAAGCGAAAAACACGCACAGGATCTGAAAATACCATTTTGCCATCTTCAGTTAAGGTAATGTCCTCGTAGATGTCAAAGAGGGGGGGCTGGCGATGTGCAATCCCCATTCCATCATTTCGATTTCTGCCATAAACATGCTGTAAGTCAACAGCGGTGTACGCGATTTTGTCCAAGTCAATCCCTTTGGAGTTTATTAATGAGCCAACAATGCCTTTGCCGCGAACAGCACTTGCGATATCCTGGCGGGAAAGGCCGTGCTGTTCGAATGCACCATCAAATTCCTTTGCAGCAAGGACAAGGTCGATGTTTCGTTCCTCATCTAGCTCATCATGATTTGCAAGCTTGCCATAATCAGAATAGGGTGGAATAGCGGCATCGTGAAGCAACCCTGCAAAAATCCCAAGATGGACATCTCGTTCTGAAGCATTGTGCTTTCTCAATACGAGCTCTGCCATGACTGCTTGAAGAATTGAATGGGGGATGCGGGAATGTTCTGCAGTAATAACATCAATGCTTGTTACTCCAAGATTGGTGATCCAGCCGAGGCGTTGAAAAGCTCCTGTAGACATAATATCAAAGTATGGCTTTCCATGAACAAGATAAGAGATATGGGAAAGTGGGGCGGCAACATGGATAACATCTTCCCACGCATCATTTAAGAAATGAGAATAGAGAGAAAGGGAACTTCTTGAGCCTGTTGATAGATCCGATAGATCCAATGGTGGACAATAGTGTAAGTAGGGTGTGCTTCGAGGAAGATAGCCCTTATGATAGCCCTTCTTTGTCATGCGTCCATTGCGTCTCATGGCTTCCAGAGAAACCACAATATTATTAAAGGTTATCTCCTGGAATTATGAGTTATGGAGAAAACCGTTGTGGTCCCATCAAAACGAAGAGATGGGATGCCTCCTGAAGCTGGCAAGTATAAGTTGAGCAGATCACTTGGGCTTTTTCAGGTGACCATATCTGGAGTAGGGATTATTCTAGGAGCCGGAATTTATGCCCTCATAGGAATTGCTGTGACAACAGCTGGAAATGCAGTCTGGCTTTCGTTCCTGCTATCAGCGCTCGTTGCCTTATTCACCGGGTTGAGTTATGCAGAGCTTGCTGCAATGTTTAAGGGAGATGCTGCAGAGTATGACTACTTGGCGCATAGTATTGGAAAGCGTTTTGCCTGGCTTATCGCTTTATCTATCATCATCGCAGGAGTCGTCTCTGCTGCCACGGTAGCGCTAGGCTTTGCTGGCTATTTTTCCACAATCCTTCCAAGCCCCATCATCATTGTTGCCATTATTCTCGTTCTTCTTATGATGGTTATTAACTTGATAGGAATTAAGGAAACGAATGCGTTTAACGCAGTTTCTACAGTCATCGAATTCATTGGGTTGATTATCATCATTGTCATCGGGGCAAAACACATTGGAGAAGTCAATCTCTTAGAGATGCCCCAAGGTATATCAGGGGTGTTTAGCTCTGCAGCTCTCGTCTTTTTTGCATATATGGGCTTCGAGAGCATTGTGAAGTTACGAGAGGAAACAAAGGATCCAGAAAAAACTATTCCAAAAGCACTTATTTACTCAACAGTTATCACGTCAGTTGTGTATGTTCTCGTAGCCATTTGTGCTGTTAGTATTCTAGGGTGGCAATCGTTGAGCTCTACAAAAGCACCGTTGTCTCACGCTGCGGCAAAGGTTCTTGGAAGCTATGCACTTCTTTCTTTTAGCATTATTGCCTTATTCTCCACAGCAAATACCGTCTTGATCACTCTTGTCGCTGTTTCCAGGCAAATGTACGGCATGGCACTGGAGAAAACCCTTCCAGGATTCCTTTCCTTGATTGGGTCGAGAAAGACGCCGTGGGCGGCGATTATCGTTGGAAGCGGCTTATCCATCCTTTTTGTTCTATTTGGAAAGATTGGGTTTGTCGCAAACCTCACTGACGTGTTCTTGTTTTTGACGTTTGCGTCAGTAAATCTTGCGCTGATTATTCTAAGATATCGGGAAAGTGGGCATCGGCGGCCGTTCCGCTGCCCAATCAATATTGGAAGGTTTCCAGTTATTTCTCTTCTCGGCTTGCTCAGTTCTCTTGCGTTGATGGTGTTTGCCGTTACTAATCTTATTGGTGGCGTGCATTGAAACCGGTGTAGTTTTTATCACTATTATAC
>JACOVM010000052.1 GCA_016177345.1 Candidatus Woesearchaeota archaeon
ATCTGTTCATAAATCAATGAGATTTGCCATAACCAGTAGTAAAAAATAAGTAAGAAATAATGGGTGGTTATTGTTATCCAACAACTCCCCTCAGCAAATACCCAACAAGGTACGCGATCGCTGCTGCTGTCCCGCCAACGAATAATGTTTCGAGCGCTGCAGAAACTGGATTCTTAGAAACGATTTTTGCTTTGACAGCGCCAACAGTGAGAAAGGCGGCAGACGTTAGAAGGATTGCCAGCAGAAATGCGTCTTCCATGAGGGATGGAACAAAAAAGGCAGTGGCGTAGGCGAGCAATGGAATAAACCCCACCAGGTTAAATGCGAGGAACGTAATCACCGCGCTCTTTGTTGGCTCTTCATTGTTTTCGATAATGCCAAGCTCGTCTTTCATCATCGTATCCAGCCATACTTTATCATTGCTGGTGATGATTTCTACTGCCCGGTCAAGGTCTTTTCCTTTGAATCCTTTTTTGTGATAGATATCTCGAATTTCTTGCCGCTCAACGTCCGGCAGGTGCTTCATTTCCCATAATTCTCGCTGGCGCAGCTTGTCGATGTATTGCTGTTTTGCTTTTTCGCTCAAATAATTGCTTACAGCCATGGAAAAGCCGTCGCCAAGAAGGTTCGCAAAGCCAAGAATAAGAATGACGCTGGCAGACAGCTGCGCCCCAACAACGCCGGCGACAACAGCAAAGGTGGTGACTGTCCCATCAATGGCGCCGTAAACGAATGTAGAAAGATGCTCTTTCTTGGGGTGGTATGGCTCGTGCTGGTGCGTGTGTGGTTGGAATGGCATGGGTGATTCCCTTTGTCTCTGATATTCAGTCTGTTTTTTTGTAAAGTATTATTGTGCTGTACTATACATATTGTATTCATATTGTTATACATATTGTATTTGCTGTGGCTTGTAAAAAATCTTCTTTTGTTTTTAGTCGTCAAATCGCTGTTTTTGATTTGAAAACACAGATTTTTGGCGCCGCCGTGGTTTTCTCTAAAAACTTTATTTTTTCCCATCATGCCATAGCGAGGTGGGGAAAAAATAAGCTTAAACAAAGTTTAAGCACAGCGGCACTAAAAATTCAGATGACTTTTTCTACAAATCCATTTGCTATAGCATATTTTCAGCCTTTTTTGTTTATAAATGTATTGTTAACCTTTTTATAGATTGGGTTCTTCTGTTAAACTCTGGTGATCCTATGCCTGAATCCCCTTATATAGAATCCCCTTATAGGTATACTATCTCCCGTGTTGCTATCCTCGGCGCTGGTGCTTTCGGATTTGCGCTCGCAAGCCTCCTCTCTGAAAACCATCCGAAGCTGCCTATTGTTCTTTATGACCCCGTGAAGGAATTTGTAGATGGCATTCGAGACCATCACTGCCATCCTGTGTTTCATAAAGGAGTTGTTGTTCCAAGCTCAGTAACGGCAACGACTATGCTTCCTGATGCTGTTCGAGATGCAGATCTTGTTATTTTTGCTGTGCCCGGGCAATTTGTGAGGGGAGCAGCAAAAAGCCTTGTTCCTCTTCTTCAGCAGAATACTGCTCAACAACGTATTCAGCAGAGTGCCCCACCGTGTGCACAGTGTGTTATCATCCTTAATGTGGCAAAAGCGCTGGAGCCAGACACGCACAAGCCTCTCCTTGAGGTCATTAGTGAAGAGCTTCGTGCTGGTAGCTTGCTTCCCGGTCCCGTATGCCCCCTTGCTGTACTGTCTGGTGGCATGATTGCGGATGAGGTATCCAAGCATTGGCCGATAGGGGCAGACATTGCATGCACAAATCTTGATGTTGCCCGGCAGCTTCAACTCCTCTTTTCATCGCCAACATTTAAGGTGAATATTACTCGAGACGTGCTTGGTGTGCAATTAGCAGGGGCATTGAAGAACGTTGTTGCTATTGGCGCTGGCTTGTTTGATGGGCTTGGCTATGATGACAGCTCGAAGGCAGCCTTTGTGTCAGAAGCAGCGCGGGAAATGAAGCACTTTGCCTTGCAGCTTGGCGCTCATGCAGAGACCTTCGAGCTGGGAGGCCAGGCATGGCTCGGCGACCTTCTTACCACTTGTTTTGGAAAGTCCAGGAACAGGTACTTGGGTGAGCTGCTTGGAAAAGGAAAATCAGTGGAGGAAGCGCTTCATATTCTCGAGCAGGAAAAGAAGCGTGCGGAAGGGTATCTTACCACAAAAGCGTTTTATGAGCTTGCAAAGGAATACGGGCTGCACATGCCTATTCTTGCTGTTTTATACGGTGTTCTCTTTTCCAAAAAGCCAGTGCAGCGTGCGATTGTTGAGTTTATAGCTGTATAGTTAGTAGTTAGTATAATATTTAGTTAGTATAATATTTAGTCAGTATAGTGTTTATTCTCTCTTCCAATGATTAGGATGGGTTCCACAACAATATTTATAAATTCGTATTCGGTTAATTCTCCTATGCCTCATGAAGAGTCTCTAGGGAGGATTAGCCAGCTTCGATATAAAGGGGTTTTTGATTTTGAGCAGCTCTATCGCCTCATGCGTGCATGGTTTGCCGAGCGCCAGTACGAATTTTTTGAGGTAAAATATAAGGACAAGGACAAAACAATGGGGCATGAGCTGGAGATTACCTGGAAGGCAGACAGAAAAATTAATGACTTCTGCAGAAATGACATCAAAATGTTTATCCACTGCTGGGACATGAATGAGATGGAAGTGGTGAAGGATGGCAAGAAAAAAAAAGTCTTTAAGGGACGAATGATGATCACGTTTGATGCAAGCTTAACTCTTGACTACCAGGGCCTTTGGGATGGCAGCAAGCTTCAGCGATTCCTGCGCGAGTTGTACATCAAGCATATTATCTGGCATGAAATTGATGACGTTTGGGGCGATAAGCTGTGGTATGAAGTGAACAAGCTGCAGCAGCTCGTGAAACGCTTCTTGGATATGGAAGCGCACTCTGACGTGTACGATGATATGTGGTAAATTAAGAACATTTAATGAATAAATGAAATGAATAGATGATGCTAGTTGGTGCACCCCATGGGCGAAAAACAAAAATACATTGTCAAAAATCTTGCTTATGAAGGCTTGTTGGACTACAAGCACTTCTTCAGGATCATGGACTTTTGGTTTCGCGACAAATTTTATGATAAGTCCGAAAAGCTGAACGAGGAATTCGTTGGCTCTCAAGGAAAGTTTATGGAGTTTGAGTTCGTGCCATGGAAAAAAGTAACAGACTTCTGGAAGATTGTCATAAAGGTAGAGGGAAAAATATCTAATCTTCGCCCTGTTGTTGTCAACCTTGGTGGAAAAGAGGAGCACATGCACCACGGAAAGGTAAACCTGAGAATCACAGGGTATCTTAACGCGGATTACAAACAGCGCCACAACAAGGCGTTATCGTATTTCCTTCGTGACTTGTTTGACAAATACATTTATCATCATGTTACCACAAAATATTATGCAATGGTTGTTGATCATGTTACTGAACTCGTGAATGTGCTGGAAGCGTACTTGAACATGACGCCAAAGAAGGAGTAATGATAAGAACTCATGATTCATGGTGTAGATAAGATGAAATTATATACTTATAATTAATAAATTATTAATAGTTAATATTG
>JACOVM010000005.1 GCA_016177345.1 Candidatus Woesearchaeota archaeon
CAGAAACCTTTTCAAAACTTTGTGATGCATCTGAAAAGAAGGAACAGGAATGGATTGAGAAAATGAGAGATCAACTCTCACAAAACCTTTTTGTTGGAAAGCCACTCCGCTTTGACTGGTTTCGTGAAAAGAGATTTGAAAACAAAAGGTTGTATTACCTTATCAACGAGAAAACAAAGAAAGCCGTGTTGGTTGCATTTGGAACAAAAAAAGAACAGCAAAAAATTATAGACCACATCATCCTGAACAAAGAAGCTTATCTAAAAATGATTGCCTAACGAACTCGATTTACCCTTCCTTCCTTTAAATCTTTAAGGCTGGACTCTAGCTGAAGAAGCAAATCATCTGCTATAGTCTCCTTTTTTTTAAGAAGCTGGTACTCGTCCAATGGAATAGAGACTGTTTCAGTTGCCATGACATTATTGAATCATACTTGTTTATATAGTTTACTTTTTATTTTATGAAAAACAAAAGTTTTAATACCTCAAACAGTATTCATCAACAGGTGAGACTATGAAATGTTATAAATGTGAAAAAGCCGAGTTTGCAAAAAGAAAAGTGGAGTTTACCCAGTTTGGAATCTCGCTTGGAAAATTTGATGCTCTTGTATGTCCGATCTGTGAAGAGACTGTATTTGAGGGAAAAATAAGTAAGCAGATTGAAGAGCAGGCAAAGAAAGCGGGTATATGGGGATTAGCAAGAAGAACCTCTATAGGTACATCAGGATCCTCTCTTGATGTGAAAGTCCCAAAAGCTATTGCTGAGGTACTGAAATTAAAGAAGGGACAAGAAGTTATTATTGAGCCAACAGCAAAAAATAAGATAGAAATAACAGTCGTCTAAAACAGCGAACTCACCGTATGATTGATTACAAAATAGTACTCGGATATCTTACCATCCTCCTGGCTTGTATTGCCCACATTCCTTATCTTCTTCACGTTTTTTCAAATAAAACAAAGCCCCATGCTTTCTCCTGGCTGGTGTGGTCTATTCTATCCGGCATTGCTTTTGCTGCTTCATTGGTAAGGCATGGAGGAGCAGGGTCATGGATTGCAGGATTTACCGCAATGACTTGTTTGGTTATATTTCTGCTCTCATTATGGAAAGGAACAAAAGATTTTCCACTGATCGACTGGATCTGTATCGCACTTGCCGGTGTATCATTATGGTTATGGTGGCTAACAAAAGATCCGACGCTCTCCGTCATTACTATTGTCGTAACAGACACGCTTGCTTATGTTCCAACGTTTAGAAAAAGTTATCATCAGCCATTCCAAGAAACAGCATCAGTCTATATGATTTACTTCTTTATCTGGATTCTTGCGTTATTTGCATTAGGCTCGTATAGCATTGCCACCTGGCTCTATCCAGTGTATGGCATAGTATCTAATGCAGCAATTGTGTCTTTCTTGGTGTGGAGGAGAAAGGTGCAACAACATAACTAATGTTTTACGAACCAGCAACAAGAAGTAAGTTATCCTCTTCTTTATGTCATAATCCCCGGCATCAGCTGCAATACTCTCGTCAACAGCAAATAAGCAACCAGCGCATGGCCGGCGTGCCACAAGATAAGCCATAAGTCAAATCCGTCAAAGAAAATGGTTATTCCAATATCAAGCACAACACCGATGCCAACAGCGATAATGCCCGCGGTTAATGCAGAAAGTGGGCTCAGAAAGGCGGAGAATACTCCAACAACAATGCAGACAGAGCCAAACGTGAGGTACTTAAACTCAAAGTCTTCCTGTGCTAAGACATAGGCAATGCCGAACAAGAGCCCGAAGACAAACCCGGGAAGAACGCCATGGACGTATCCTGCATAAAACGTGAGAAAAAAGAATGGGTCAAACCCGGTATAATCCAAGAACGTTCTGCAGCAGATGTACTTGTAAAGAAACGCTATAATTAAGAGGCCGATGATAAAAAGGAACCTGGAGAGAAGAAGAAGGCTGACAAGGACGACAACTGCAATAAGGATTTTTTCGAGCTTCTTCCAGTCTAACAGGACATCAGTAAGAAAAGCCTGAAAAGCTTTGAGACGGCCAGTCGCCATAAGGAAAGTAGCGTAACATCCAGTTTATATTTTTTTTGTTCTCTTTCTTCTGTGCTGGTTTTTTTCTTTCTTCTCCCCCACAGGTTGAGGGAGAAGAAAGAAAAAAACCAGCTAAAGCAAACAACCTGGTCCGCCGCACTCAACCAATTCCCGGCAAGTGCTGAATGACAAACTTGAGAAGCACAATAACAAAAATAGTATGGCCCAAATGCCAGGTGAAGAGCTGGGGGATAAAGCCAACGAAGGTAATCGCGCAAATAATATCCAGAAGAGCACCGCTGAAAATAAGGATAGCGCCAGCAACAAGGACTGGGAGGGGAGTCATGAATGAGGCAACAAGGCCTATTAGGGTACAAACTGGAATGAACCAGAAGATTCGTATTGTTGGATTGACTTGGCAGAGAGTGTAGGACAAGCCAAAGAGGAAGCCAAAAATAACTCCAAGCCAGGGGCCATACGCGTAGCCGACATAAAAGGATAGGAACATGAAGGGGTCAAATCCGGTATAGTCAAAAAAGGTCCTGCACGCGACAAATTTGTACACGAACGCGGCAATAAGAATGAGAAGCAGGAAAATGTACTTTAGAAAGATAAGCCCGACAAGAAGAAGGACGAGAACAAAGAAAACACGGAAGGATTTCTTCGCAAACTGCTTGTCTTCGAGAAGACGGAGGAGAAAACGCTTCAGGCTCGCTGATGCTTTTGATGATGGTTTTGGCGTTGTTGTCATGCCCTCACCAGTATTATCCCGGAGGTTAATCCCGGCATTATCCCAAGTATTATCGCTTCAGTGCAAGATAGATTGGTGCACATCTGCTATGGCAAAGCTTTTTGGAAACGTAGACTGACTCGATATAAAATATTTTCTGGAGCCGTTTTTCAAAATCTGCCTGGTCAGCAATAAGATATGGATTATCCCAGTTGTATCTTTTAATGTAATCCAAGAGCGCTTTTTCAATCTTTGCTTTTTGGAGGATGCGAAGGATCGATTTGAAGCTTTCACGAACGCTTACCGTGTTGTCTTTGCAAGCTCTTGGAAGATCGCGATGGAAGAACAAGCACAACATCATTTCCCGCATGCTAATCTTCTTTTTCTTGTACAGCTGAATGACATCCTGGATTGGCTTCTCTTTGTACCAGTACATTTGGCGGAATACAAGAATGCCATCTTTTCGCAGCAGCCCCGCACACTCTTTGAAGAGGGAGCCTTGTTGTGCTCGGGTAATGTTGTTAAACGAGGCATCTGCAAGAACAGCAGCAAAACAGTGTCGTGGAAGAAACCAGAGATTCAGCCAATTTCCGCGAACAGCAACATCTCTTGTTGGGTCTTTGACAGAAACATTTCCCTCTCGAGCAGTAATCATTTCCATCGTAATGTCAACAGAAACAACCTTGCAGCCGAGCTCTAAGGCAATGCTTCGCAATTCTGCTGTTGCGCCAAGAACAAGAACCGTATCATCTCGCTTTACGTATTGTTTCAGAGCCTCTTTTATCTGCTGAACCTCAAGGGGGTCTGGAACACCAAAGTGATTTTGGTTGGCGAAATAAGAGGCGCGGGACATGAGATCACCAGCTTACCTGACGATGACAAGGTATAATGGATTGAAGCTGCTGTAGTACACGCTCTTGCAGACCAGCTTCTGAAACGTGCCGAATAAGCTGTTGAGCACGTCATGAAATTCTTTTTCCTCGACCATCATGTGATAACCATCCCACTTGTGGGCTTCAAGAAGCTTTGGAAGCCATCCAGTGATGTGATGCTTTTTCAACACGCTGATGATGGCGTCAAAGCTTTCAATCATATGCACTCTTTTGTTGGAATACTGGCGAGGAAGGCCTTTGTGAAGGTGAAGGGAGATAACCAGTTCCTTTGCCGTTATGTTTTTCTTTTGGTACAGTTCAACAAGCTCGTTGATGGAAATGCTGTTGTGCAAGTTGAGATGGCGAAATAATATAATGCCCTCGGGGCGGAGCAGCTGCGGCAGCTTCTTCATCAGCAAGATCATATGATCAAATGAAACATTATTGAAAGAGGCATCAGCAAGTACTGCGCTGAATTGGTGCTTGCCTAAAAACCACATGTCCAGCCAGTTTCCTCGAGCAACAACATCCTTCGTGTGATCTTTTACGGTGACATTGCCTTCCCGCTTCTGAATCATATCCAGGCTGATATCAACAGAGACGACATTGCAGCCGAGCTCTAAGGCAATGCTTCGCAATTCTGCTGTTGCGCCAAGAACAAGAACATGATCCCCTTTTTTGACGTTCCTCTCCAGCACGCGCCTGATCTGGTCGAGCTCACCCTGCTCAGGAAGTCCAAAGTGAACTTTTTTTGCATAGAGGTCAGAGCGGGACATGGTTGGTTGGGGGTTGATGATCGATAATACTGGTTAATAATAGTTAATAATAGGAATCATTTTTAGGAATCGTTTTTTATGACCAGATTGCCTGCCGAATTCCCTCTCTTAAATATTCAATAACTGGGCCTATAGCTTTTTCACGACCGGCTGCAACACGAACAAGGCCAAAGGGAATATGGCCTGCGCTGAGCCTATGAACATCCCCCATCATTCCAGCATAGGGCAGGATTAGGGTTTGTTCCTCTCCGAAGCTGGTTGCAACGCGGCACACTTCTCTATTTGCCAGAACATACTTGGTAAACCTTCTGGATCGCTCAAAAGCGTATTCATCACCACCATTAAAAACGAATGATACCACGCCGCCTGTTGAGCCGTTCCTCACATCAGAATGGCCGCGTGCATGAAGAACGCGAATGCCACCATCTTCAAAGTTACGGAGAAGGTTTGTTACGATAGCATCAGCGTTTAAGATATGCGCCTTCATTCGGTCAGCAAGAGTTGGAACTCGTTCTGCAGCGTACACCCATGCACTGCCAGGGTCCATGACATTTCCCTTTGTTGTCCTCATTTCCTTGAGTTGTTCCATAAAAGCTTTGGGGCCAGTGACCACGCCCCCAAGCCGGTCAGCATAGCCACTAAAATACTTGGTCATGCTGTGAACGACAATATCTGCGCCAAGCCTCAATGCCTCCTGTAAATAGGGTGTTAGAAATGTGTTGTCAACAATAACTGGAACGCCATGTCTATGAGCAATGTCTGCAACTGCTCTTGTATCAGTGTATTCTAGAGTAGGATTCGTAAAGGGCTCATAGATAATTGCAAGAACATGGATGCCATCTCTTTTTGATCGCTGAAGCTCAGCATCAACCTCTTCTGGCTTTGTTGTATCTACTTCAATTCCGGCAAATCCTCCAATTTTGCTGGTTAAGCTTCCCTCACGTATCGGCACCAGCAACCCTTTCATCAGGGGATACATCACTCGCCCATGAAGCACGACACCACTTCTTCTTTCGCTGGACAGTGCCAATGTTTCAAGCGTTGCGCTGATCGCCGCCATGCCAGATGAAAAGCAGAGGCTGGAAACGTATTCTGGATGGGAAAGGTTTCCTGCTTCTGCACCAGCAATAAGCTGCTCGAGAAGCTCATAATGGTGGTGGCCTGCTCGTGCATAGAAAAACTGGCCCGAAAACCTGCCACTCTGAATTTCAGTGATGGCGTTAGGAACAAGAAGGTCGGGGGATACTTGATCGTCACGAACAAGAGGGACATGCGTATGCCCCCTTCTCTCTTGAAGTGCATGAAGCACCCTCTCAGCATCTTCTTCAGAAGAGAAGCTTTCTGCAGTAACTAATTCTCTTTGTTGTTCTTGCCATTCGTTAAACCATAACATTATAAACCACCTTGGCAATGGGGGGAAACAACTGGCCTTTTTATAGGTTTGGGTGGTTTAAACAGTAAAAATAGGCTTATTTTCTCTTCGCCTTTTCCTCCTTCATCATCCGGTCTGCAATATTCATGACCAGATTAGAGGGGAGAGCGAAGCCGAGGCCTTCGACGCCAGCAACTTTTAGGGTATTCATGCCGACCATATTGCCTTGTACGTCAACAAGAGGCCCCCCAGAATTGCCGGGGTTGATCCTTGCGTCGGTTTGAATGTAGGGAATTCCTCCTTGCCCAATGCGCCGCGCAGAGCTGACAATTCCTTCAGTAACAGAGAAGTCGAGCCCGAGGGGATTGCCGAACACGAAGGCTTTTTCCCCTGCCTTAACTGTTGTAGAATCGCGGACAGCAATTGCTTGGTGCTTGGAATTATCGTTAAGCTTCAACAAGGCAATATCTGTTGCTTCATCGTATCCTACAATGCTGACATCGTGCTCCTGCCGGTCGCTTGTTGTTGCAGAAAGATGGGCAGTTTCCTCAATTACGTGGTAGTTTGTCACCACATAGCCATCTTCATCGATAATGATACCGCTGCCCCTTCCCCTCACTGTGTTAATGCTGACCACAGAGGGAAGTGTTTGTTCAACGATAAAAGAGAAGTCCTGCTGTTCTTGGCCAAGCTTGCTTTCAATCTCTCTCAGCTTGAGGCTGTTGTGCGTTTCAATGTCTTGAAGCTGGCTGCTGATGTCCATGATTTCCTGCTTGCTTGAGACCTGGACAGTGCCGAGCTGCTGCAGGACATTCTCGTCTGTTTTGCTGAGCTCGCTGATCTGCTGCTCCAGAATCTTGCGCTGGTCCAGAATATTTCTGTTCGCTGCCTGAACATCAGTGTCAAGCTGCTGCTGGAGCGTTTTAATGTCTCCTTCTAGCGCAACAATGTTTGCCGTGTATTTTCCTTCCAGCTGTGCTAATTGAACGTGCTGGATTCCAAACAGCCCAGAGGAAATAAGAAAGAGAAGGGCTACAAATAGGAATACCTCTTTTTGGTTTGCTGAAAGCCCCATCGATCATCCTCTTTTAAAAAGAAGGAGATTGTATAGTTTATAAAATTAGTGGTAAGCGCCAGGTAGTGGGGTGGACGGGGTTGATGAATTCCTTGCTGCAGAATTTTTTTGCCAGTGGAGCATTTTCAGTACATCCTACAACCCACTACCCAAACCCAACCGCCTGGATCACTGCCAATATCTCGTTACTGCCTTTCCGCAATACGGGCATGAGCTAGGCGACTTCATTGCTGGATCGTACCGAAAGGCGTACGAGCACGAGGAGCAGGAATACTTTACTTTTGAGCTTCCCGGAATTTCAGAAAAGGTTCCTTGAGCCTCTTTTTTTCTTGCCTTGGCCAGCCGCTCGAGGTATTCATCCTCATGGTCCCATCCTGCTGGCTTTAGCTCTTCTTTTCTTTCTTCCTTGAATGGAGAAGCAGGCTGCTGTGGCTTGTTCGCGTTCGAATAGCAGTTTGGGCAAACCATCCGCTGGTGGGCATGGTGCATTCTAAACTGTTCTGCTGGAGCAAACTGGTTGCAAACACGGCATTGTGCTCGAACTGAACTTACCATGGACTGCTGGAAAGAAGAATGAATTTATATAGTTTTTCAAGGCAGGTATACTTATCAGGATAAAGCATCAGTGAGAGGTAGTACCCTTCTGTGCAATCGAAGAATCTACAACATGATACCCTGATGCATCAAGCACGCCGAACCCGTGGCCGCCAAGAAGGCGGTAGTTTTGCCGGTCAATCGCTTTCGCACGAGCTAATGCTCGGTGAAGGACAGGGAGAAGCTCCTCTACGCTTCGCGAAGGATCACATTGCTCCTCCAGCAGCCTAATAACATCAGGGTATGCCCCGCTGCCTATTGCTGCAGTAGAAACAAGCTGGATGTTCTGCTGTTTATACGAAGAGTTTGCTAGTAAAATATATTCTGGAGAGCGATAAAAGCCAAGAGCATACGTGCAGACCTTCATCTGAAGAAGCCAGTCTTTGACTCCCATGCCCCTGTCGTGCTGCTCTTCAAAAATTTCTCGGTCAACCTGCCGCTGCTGAGCAATGGCAGTATCAATAATTTGCAGGTATTGGTCAGGAGACGCGCCGCGAAGCTTTGCAGATATCATGTGACTAGTAATGTCATTTCCCCATCCTGCAACACCAAGGATAACATCACCTTTGCCAATAGGATAGACTTTATGCTGATGGCCAGTAATAGCTCTCGTCTCAAGATCAGGGAGTGCGGTGTCGTACGCGACAACAATACCATTGCTTGCTTTGGCTGCGAGAATGACGGTCATCCATGGCGGAAAAAGAGGGCGCTATTTAAACATTGGGGCATAAAATAGCTTTGCTCAGATCCCCCAAAGCTTAATCACTATCTGCCAGATTTGTCAAAAAAACATGCTTGTAAAATCTTTTTTGATCTCTTCTTCTCTTTTTTTCTTCCTTTTCTTACACCGCTGTTTGCCAGATAAACCATTCATGAGATATTACCTCACTCATATTACCTCACTTATATTACCTTATCTCCTGCCACAATCTCTCGGCAGCCTTAACCGCTCGTGGGGATACAATATTTTTCGGGGAAGGCTGTTAATCTGCTGGATATCTCTCCACCTGTTCCGGTCTTGGCACTGTACGCTTGCTATTTTAGAGAGCGAATCGCCAGGCTTGACAATATAGTCCTTATATTCATCACGAGCACCCCCTTGCTGCGCTGCTCTTTTCTGCATCGATTGTTGGGTTGCATAATACACCTCTCGAACAGGATTACACCCTCCAGTCCAGAACAGGTAGGTCGATCCTACAAGCGCAGTGAGGCAAAGCGGAATGATGGCCATTGCTGTGTGAAGCTCTCGCCGTGAATAGCTTGTTTTTCGGGGAAGGTCGCAGAGCGGTGAAACAACATTTTTCATCGCCCATGTTGTTCCTTGATAGGGTACGGTGCGTGATGCTGAGCTTATCACAGAGACTGCTTTTCCAAAAAGGTCCTTGGCTGCTGTTCTTATCGGAGTTCTCGCCCGCCGCTCTTGTTCAGCCCGCTCATTCATCTCCATCCGGTAATGCATTGCCAGGTTTCTTTTGTCTGTGTAATGCTGAAGGACATCAGCAATAAGGTCATGAAAGTTGATTTCGCCATCAGTCTTGTAGTGTACATTTGCCTCGTTCTGAATAAGGGACATCATTTCTTCTCCCCCAACAGCAGCAACAAGGCTGTCCAGGTAAAGAATGGCAGTAAGGTCATTGTTTCCCTTGGTATAAGGAACGAGCTGCATCATTTTTTTATGCTGGATCTGCTGAAGGTAGGCTTGAGCAAACAGTGCTCGTCCTGCAGGATTATTATGATGCGCTTTTTTCCTTCTTTCAGGATAATAGATGGTTGGCTTGCCATAGAATTCTCGAAGAACATGGAATTTTGTTGCGCAATGCTCATAGGTTCGCTGTGCACCATGCGACGCTCCAAGACTAAACGAAAAGGTATCCCCTGTGCGGCTTGCATGATAACTCAGGTCAATGGCAAGGCGTGCATTTCTCACAGGAAGAACAGAAGGTGGCTGATGGTACAGCCCGTCGCGCTCACGCTGGGGCTGGTAGAGATAGTTGAGAAGCATGTTTTCAACAGCATTTGATACATACGGTTTTGGATACTCTGGCTCGCTAACAATGGAGCAGATGTGCTGTTGATGGGTTGGCATTATGATCACCTGAACAAGTTAAGGTACATGAACCATGTAAATCAAACAAATAGTTGCTGAAGTGTGGTAAGCGCTTCGGAATCTTGTTTTTTCTCTAAAAGCCCATGCTTAGCATCATATTTGTAATACGCATTGTCAGAATGAACATCGCCACGCTCTGTTTTCAAAACCGCGCAGGCATGGCCCATCCGCTCTCTACGAAAGTCTTTTCCGTGACAGTCAATGTAGACAAAGGCCCATGATGCACTGAGGTTCACGTGCCGCGCCATGCCGACAAATATGGCAGCAGTCTCCGCGCAATTTCCCCTGCCACCATGATATGCACTAATTGCAGTCTTGTACCATCGTGTTGCTGTTTCGTACTTCACTTTTCGGTGGATGAGGTCAAAGATTGCCCTGCCCTTCTCGTACGATGTTCGCTTTCCGCGAATTGCTTCTCTAGCATCTTGTTCCATCATACAGTCAGTGCCAAAGTGATTAAGGACTGACTTGTCGAGAAGGACAGAGTTATATTCATGGGACCTATTTTCATTAGGAACAATTAGGGCGATATTTGGTTGTGCTTTTTGCTCGCCAGGATCTCCCCGTACGCTTCGCTTTTGTGGCGTTGCTGTTTTGCGATGCTCTTCTTCAACCAGATCGTCAATGCTGAACGCAAACCGCCGTATCTCGAGCTTTCTATCTCCTAGTTGTACGTAATTCCTTTCATCCCATGAAGGATGCTGTTGCTCTTCAAGTTGATAAAATCCTTCCGGAGCAATGAAATAATTTTCAGGGAAGCGGTGCCTGCGTTCATGGGGTATTCCTGATCTTATCCCCGAGATCACTCTTCTCGTTGGCTTCGGTATTTTTTCCAGAGCACTTGATAGGCCTGATAGGCTCTCCAATTCTTCCAGCCTAATTTCTTCTTTCCCTTCCGATCTTTCATTCTGGCTTCCATTTTGTTCTCCTTGTTCCCCATTTGGTTCTCCTTCTGGCTCTCCATTGTCTGCTGCATCAAGGTCTTGTCCTCGGACAAAGATGGGCTCATACATGTCCACCGTTCCTGCTTGTTCTAATGAAAAGGTGCCGCCGCACCATTGAAGGGAGGGGTGCTGCACCGTGGCACGGCGGCTGGTACTGACGCAGTAAAGAGTATTGCCGATGATAGCGCTGTACTTTCCAGTAACTTGCTGTTGAAGTGTTCCAATGTTGGTGACAAGCATACTCTCCCTCCTTTGCTTCGCAGAGCTTTATCTCTACCGTTGCTCTCATCTACTCTTATCTATACTGCTGGTCTTCACTGCGATCAATAAGATCAATGACACTGTCTAATAACCCTTCGAGATGATCAAGAGGGGTTTGGCGCTGTTGGAGTTGTTGCTGAAGCGGGGATTGAAATTGCTGCTGCAGCTGTTGCTGGGGGGATTGCTGTCCTGGGGGAGCTGGTACTTGTGGTGGTTGCCCCTGTTGCAGGTATGGCGCCGGTAATTGCTGCTGATGTTGTTGTGATTGTTGTGGTTGTTGTGGCAATGGTGGCTGCTGTCCTGGCATCAATTGCCCTTGGTAAAATTCGGGGAATAGTTCTTGCTTCACGTGCTCGAGGCGTTCAGCAAGATATTGGTCGCACTTATTTGGATTATAATCATACTTGCTTGACATGTGCTGGACTGCTGTGTAAAAGCCAAGAGCAAATGCAACACTTCCAATAACACTTTTTCCAAGAATCCCCATTGTGATCACCTTGTTTTTTGTTAGGAATTTGTTTGATTGAACGCTTCATATATTTTCCCAACAGAAAATTAGAAAGTGAGGGGTGATGTTTGAAGGATTTTCAATATTCCCCCTAGTTTTTTTGCTTTTAGCCCAAATCTCCGAAAAATTTCCGATTTTTCCGGAATATTTTTACAGCATCGTAAGGTACCTGAATTTTATGGAATTAAGGCTTGTATAGTGGTCCTTCAAACAGAGCAAAATACAACCAAATGTATATAAACAAGAACACCTCTACCTATAAGATGACCGTCCATTCTCTTCCAACAGCACCTGAAGCGAATCGTTCTCCTTCAGCACCCATCCCATTCTATGCAGTAAATGAGCTCCGAACATACCACTTAATGGATGAGATGCCAGAACGGGAGGTTGTTCGCCTCGGGCTTGAAGAGGCTGCACGGAATGCTTTCCCGATCCATCGCTTGTCTGGCACGAGCTATTTTGCCGGCTCACTTGCTGCGCAGCTCGTGAAGCAGCAGCCGGAGCTGGCAGCAAGGCTTGGAATGGAAGTGAGCATTGATGACCTTGTTCTTGGCCATCTTGGAAATATCACCATCAGCCAAGGCATGGCTCGAAGCAGGCTTGGCTATCTCCAACGCCAAGGAATCATCTCTGTCAACAATGATCTCATTCCTGTTTCTGACGTTGACGTTGTTCTTCGCGACTTGCTGCATGAGGCATTTCACGATCCTATTCCATACCAGACAAAAGTTGTCGAGCTGCGGCAAGACAGAGGGGATAATAACCAGACTAAAAGAGAAGAGCACGGTACCGATTATTCTCCTCCAGCATCGCTGCCTGCCTTAGAGCAGGGAATGTTCCACTACATTACAAAAGATGGCACGTTGGGAGCTGCATCATCTGTTCAAGGGCTGAATTTTGACGAGGGAGTCTATCTTCGCTCAAGAGACATTGCCTCCTTGTTTGACATTTCTAATCCATCTCTATCTTTCAAAGAGAGAGGAAAGATTCGAGATCCAAGCCACAGCCATGGATACCTCTATTTTGTGACAAAAGACAAGCTGCAAACAACGTATTACTTTGGTTTTTTTACCAAGAGGAGAAACAGTATTCCACCTGCTGCACGAGAGATAGGCATTACCTTAAAAGACATACAGCAAAGGGTTTCCAACAGAAAAGCAATAGCCCCAGCTGGCGAGACAGAACCAAGCATTACGTATTACGATGCAAACAACACCAAACATGTTGTTGATGCTGCCTCATTCGATCCAATGCAGCTTGACCTTGCTGCAGGCGCGTACCTCCAATTAAGTACCCTGCATAAAATAGGAATCACGTCACGTACACACCTTGATAATGCTTCTCTCCGAGAAACCTTTGCCATCCAAAAAATGATTATAAACAAGGATGGCAGAGGAGAACAACAGCATTACTTTGTTACACGGGATGCTCTTGCTGCCCTCTGTTATGATGAAATGAATAGAAAGGTGCCAAAATCGAATACACTGTTCGACGTCTCTGGAATAATTGCTTCCTTCGGGTTAGAAGGCCTCGTCCAACAACATGCTGCTAGAGTGCAACAAAAGGCAGAACAACAAAAAGAACAAACCACCCCACGGAAGATAATATACCTGGACATTGATCAAAATCCAAGGGCTGCTTTGGCAGAGAACATTGCTGACGAGATTGACATCCATGCAGGGGTATTTTTTTCACGGCATACCCTCAAAAAACTGTTTGGGCTTGACGCTGATAAGGTAAGGACACTAAAGAGGCAACAAATAAGCCGGTATAACCAGAACAGGTATGTCTTTGTGGACCAAGACGTTCTTGGCCGGGCATATGGGGAAGCTTTTACAAAAGGCAGCCTGTCAAAACTTCCGGGGATTGCAAAAAAGCTAGGCATTACCGTACAGGATAGCGGGTATATGGCGTTATGTAGGAAAATTCATCCTGATCCCGTGAGCCTCAAGATCGAGGATGAAACATGCCCATCGCCTTACTTTCAAGTTATCAGCGGGACTATTGTGCTCGGCGGAGCAAAGGGAGAGCCAACAGGCTATGGAATGAGAATAGCACTTGTTCCTACGCTCGATGACCTCTCTATCCCGCTTGGAGAGGCATACCGTATGTTATACAAGCACTTGCCAGATAGCCCTTCGTATGCTGATGTTCTCAGAAAAATTCACGACCTTCACCTTAATGTCTCTATCAAAGATAGGCATGGTGTTCCAACAACATATATCTCCTTTGATATGCTCAACATTCTCCATAAGATCTATACGGAAGTTATGCTTACCTCTCTTTGTGATGCGAGAAGAAAAGCCCACCGGCTCCCGATTAAAGAAGACCAAAAGTTAAAAGAGGATAACATGCTGGAGCAAATCCTGGAAAGAGAGCTCTCTGGGGCATCCCCTTTGTTGGATAGCTGGGATGGCAAGAAAGAGGAAGGAGAAAAAGCTGCTTTTGTAGAGGTTGCTGCGCTCGTCCTCAAGATGGGAAGGCCAGAATTATATGATTTCATCGCGTCAAGCAGCATGGCTAAAGAAAGGAAAAACAGGGGAATCCCCCAAGTCGTCATCAGGCAAGACCACATTGCTCTGCTCCTAAGGTATTTCGGTGAGGATGCCAAGAGCGAGGGAAAGAAAAGCGATCACTTCCTTTCCAGGCTCCAGGAAGAAGGAGTGAGCCTTGATGCTGTTGTCGCGGTGATGGAGGCGCGCCGCGAGAAAAAGTTACTTACTGCTTCAGACATGGAGCACCTCAACATCAGAAGAGCCCACGTTGCACTCATCGATGCGGTATATCAGCAAAAGCAATTTTCACGAGATGACATGGCAGAGTTGAACAAGGAGCTTCGCTATCTACGGCAGGGTATTGACCTTTCGTCATGGACAAGAGAGCAGGTTGAGAATCTACAGCGGTCATACACTACTGCGCCAGCAGGCCAGCTTGCTGCCTCGCTGCAAAAGCAGCAGCAAGAAATAGATGCCATGGCAGCAGAGCTTGGGCTTGAGCGCATTCAAGAAGGCAAAACATACACTATCCCTGATGTTGCAAGAATAACAGGTATGAGCTATAGCACTATTCAACGTGATATCGTTCAAGGCTTTCTTCCTGCACGGCGGGAAGGGCTTACTGAATACCTCGCATTAGTCAAGAGCAAAAAACAGCAAGAGCAAGACGGCCCGAATGTGGTCTCCACGATTGTTGAGGCACCAACAGAAACATCAACAACAGGGGAATCAAAAAAGAAAATAAAGCATGGCCTTGAAGAAGAGCTTCGGGAAGATGAAGCATTCGAGGAGCAGGCTAACGTTCGCCTTACCGGCCGTGTTCTTATTGATGGAAAAGACTTTATGGACTATCGAGAGTGGAAACAGGTTGCAAAAAATAAAACACCAAGCCCTAGGCGAAACGCCGCAAGCAAACCTGCTCGGGATAAAGATACTATTAACCATTACCTAAGAAACATTGGGCAGTACCGGCTGCTAACCCCTAATGAAGAGCAAGACCTTGGCAGGCGTGTTCAACAGGGAGATGAAGCAGCCATCCAATATCTCCAGGAACATAACCTTAGGCTTGTCGTGAGTATTGCGCAAAAATACACCAAGAAGGGACTGCAGTTTAGCGATCTCATCCAGCATGGCAACATCGGCTTACTCAAGGCAACGCTTCGCTTCGACTATACAAAAGGATGGAAGTTTGCAACGTACGCTACCTGGTGGATCAGGCAGAGCATAACAAAAGCAATTGCTAACGAGGCAAGAACCATCAGGCTGCCGGTACACTTTAGTGAAAGAATAACAAAAGTGTCCCGCGTGAAGCGAAGGATGGAAGCCGAGCTTGGCCGCCAAGTTACTATTGAAGAAGTCGCAAAAGAAATAGGGCAAACGCAGCACTATGTTGCGCAAGTTCTCAACCCCCTACCAGCCTTGAAGGATACAATAAGCTTGGAGACAAAGATCGGTCAAGATAATGATGGGGCAACGCTGCAAGACCTCATTCCAGACAACAAGCCTGGCGCTGACATCAAAACAGAGCAGGCCAGCATCGCTGCCATGGTCGCATCACTCCTAGAAAAAGCAAATTTTCCCCCGCGGGACAAATTTATTATGGAACAGCTCTTTATCGAGGGAAGAGTATTAGAAGACGTTGGTGCAGAGGTTAACCTTTCAGGAGAGCGAGTTCGGCAAATACAAGAAGCGAGCTTAAAAGTATTATTTGGCATGATTAATGATCTTCCAGAAGAAGAGCAGCAAGAGCTCAAGGAAGCTGTTGGGATGAGAGGAGAATCAGAGGATGATGCTTGAAGCAGAAGGGATCAGCCTTGTTCGAAGAAAAATATTTCAAAAGCTGAAGAGAGAAGAATGAAAAGCACGGCGGATAAAACAATTATGGGTATCTTGTTGAGGACTCCCAAGAGCTCAACGAAGAAACAAAACAAGAGATCAAGCAAGCCCGTGTAGATATCAGGGCAGGAAAATTCTATACGCATGAACGAGTCAAGAAGGTATTGGAGATCTGGTTATGACTAGTATCCCTTAACCCTTCTCCAAAAACCCAGTAACCTATTTAAATAATCCTGGTTTATCCATTTTATGGCAGTCTACCATCTCCATCCGGCGCTTGATGCTCACCAGCCAGACACTGCAGGCATTCCATTCACCACTATTCAGGCTCTTCAGAAATATGACTTGTTAGCAGAAGTTCCTGAACAACGCGTTCGAGAGTTAGGGCTGGAGCGTTATGTACAGGGTGCTTTTCCTCTTCGCCATCTTTCTGGCACAACGTATCTTGCTGCTTCTGTTATTGCTCAAGTCGTTCAGCAGCACCCCGAGCTTCACAATCAGTTCGGAAGAGATGTCAAGCTCGATGATCTAGTCTTGCCATCTATTGCAGATATTTCTCTTCCAGCAGATACTGCAAAAGAACGATTGGACTATCTCGTAAAGCATGGCATCATTCAGGCAGACAACAACCAAGTCCCTATTGAACATATTGATATTGTATTGAAGGATTATATCCACGCCTTGTCTGGTAATCCAATACAGTATGAATCACCCGTTGTTGAGCTTTCAGAAAGGAAAAAGGGCGATCGATGGAAGACAAATAGGTACAGTGTATTTTCTCTTCTTCGAGGATGGGAAAGTAGAGTTCATGTTAGCGAAGAAGAGCTTGTTGAGCGATACATGAGACAAGTAAAACAATACCCTTTGCTCACTGCTGATGAAACGCGAGAACTTACGCGGAGATACAGGCAAGGAGACATGGAGGCTCGTGAGCAGCTTATCACTTCAAATCTTCGCATAGTAGTAAGAATTGCTCACCAGTACAAGCGATATGGGCTCAGCCTTTTAGACCTTATTCAGGAAGGAAATATAGGATTAGTAAGTGCTGTAGAAAGGTATGATCCCAAAAAAAGTAGGCTTACGACGTTTGCCTATCCCTGGATCAAATCAAAGATGCGGCATGCGATTATAAAGAGCACACAGTTAGCTATCAATAAAGGGGCGCTTCAGAGGTTTGCGAGAATACGATCCATTGAAATGGAAGAGGAGAGCAACGGGCATGCACGCTCCCGAGAGCAAATCGCAGAAGAGCTTGGTTACAGTAAGCAACAGTTAAAGATTATCGAATTGGCTGCAATGCGAGCTGATGCTGTTACCGAGAGCCTTGATGATATTGTTCATGAAGATGGAACTTCCCGTGGAACTGTTATTCCAGCACAGGATGAACTGGCAGAGCAGAGATACATCAACGCCCAAGAACAGCATCGTGTTAAAACCGACGTGCATGAGGCCTTATCCCACCTTCCCTCACGAGAAAGAAGAATCGTTGAGGCATATTTTGGATTTTTTGGAGACAAAGAAACACATAGGTCGATTGCTGAGCGAGAGGGAATTTCTCATGAGAGGGTCCGACAAATTTTAATGGCGACGTTAGAAAGTATAGAAGGCCTTCTCTCCCCAATCTCACAGATAAGAGAAGCAACACTGAAAAAAATTGAAAGGCAGGCAAAACGAACAGCAAAACGAGCAAAGGATCACTCTTAGATCCCCAATACTATTTATCTGTCTTTGATGTTTTCTAACTCACTTCAGCCCTAACTCGCCTCAGCGATCCAAAGCTGATGGCCGGGCATGAATTGCCCGCGCTTCTTTAAGTATTTATAATGGAACATAGAAGTTCTTCTGCTCTGCTCCATGTACGGCTTTAATGGCTTGAATTGTTGTAATTCAGCTTGTTGGATTTCCATAAGCCCACCTCTGGTAAGGGTTGTCAACACATAATTCAGCACAAAGCTCAGCGCAAAACACGGAAGGATGCTAGGAAAAGACACATAATGCCCGAGGCCTTTTTGCCCATTTGGCACATTATACTAGATAGTATCTGGTTATATTAATATTTCCTACGAAAAACCGTTGTTTTAGAGGTTTTCCAGAAGATTTTTATAGTTTGCTCCCCCCTTATATAAGGTATGGATAATATATATAGGATACTTAAACGGGATTTTGGGCTTCGCGACAAGCACGTGATGGTACTCCAAGCCCTTGAACAGCAGGAGCAGAAAGCCGAAGAGCTGTGCAAGGTAACCCATATCCCACAAGGCAGGGTTTACGAGTACCTCAACACCTTAGTAGAGTCAGGCTTGGTTTCCCGAAGCCACAAAAAGCCATACCTCTATTCTGTTCCAGACTTTAAAAAAAATATCGTCTGGTTTACCAAGCAAAAGATCGACGGCATGGTCAAGGCGCAGGACGAGCTCCTTGAAACGCTAAAACAAACATCGAGCAATGTCGCACTGATCAATAACAGCGCCATGTTCAGCAAAACCCACTGTGATATTATTACTAAAGCGCGAATCTTTCGCATGATTGGCATCCACCGCTCCCTTCCGTTCATGCTCTACCCTGAAGAGCTGGATGACTTCAAAATACTCCGCCGCGTCATCACCAGCTCCAGGCCAACCATTGTCCAAAGCAATGGGGAAACAACACTCCTTGTCTACAAGACATACATGGACGCGTTCAAAAAAGGAAAGAGCATGAGCGGCATTTTCGAAAAAGACACGTTCAACAGGCACATGCAGTTGTTTGAGCAGGCCTTTGAAAAGCAGCAATTCCTCGCTATGCTGGACAGCATGATTGCAAAAATAAAGAGATACCACATCGACCTTTTTGTGCTCGATGAATTCAGCGCCATGCAGATTGACTTCAACGAAAAAGAGGTTTGCCTGAGCGTCAACTATGCTGGCGTAACCTCCGGATTTCACATTCGAAGCAGGGAGCTTGCAAGTTTTTTCAATCGCGTCTTTCTCGAAAAAATGAAGAGGGCAGAGAATGTTTTGCCGTTGCTGGAGGAGAAGAGGGAGAGTATTCTAATTAACAAAGATAGCGGTAGTAAATAACAATAATAAGGTTAGCTTCATAAAATTGACTTCGACAAGTCATAAAAATCCGCCGAAAGCGCCCTACCTCGGGCTAA
>JACOVM010000013.1 GCA_016177345.1 Candidatus Woesearchaeota archaeon
CCAATATTATATCCCTATATTAGGAACTGAGCCAATAAATAAAGAAAAGTGCCGTGAAAGAATAGCGACAGCACAAAAATTTAATGCAGAACTGCAGGCGTACTCTGAAACACTAACCCTTCAAGAAATAGATAATATAAGAAAAAAATTTCAGGAGCTTTGAATGTCCATTCAGAACTAACCACCTCAACATCTCAGCCATATTGACGATTTAGAAACACAGTCGTTTAAGGTGACTACAATTGAGCTATTTTGCGGCCGCCCTGACCGGAACCCCCTCCCCTAGACTTTCCCCAGTCTAAGGCTTAAAACCGCCAATAGGTTCCTTTCCACCAAAAACTTTATAAATAAATGGTGCTTTCCCACCACCATGACTGCCAAAAAGATTCATGCGGTAAAGATTAAAGAGCACCTCCAAGAGCTCAAAGATGCTATAGCTATAGGCATAGAGCTTCGCCCAGCGACTATTGGATTTCACACATCAGCCTGCGCTATTGACCTTCTTGAACTTTACCTCCACACGTTAGACAAAATTCCCATTGGAAAGCAAATCAAGCATGAGTGGTTTAAGCGCCCAAAGCCAGAACAGAAAATAAAGCCTCTTGCCGAACGGCACCTCCCCATTGAGTTTACCCATAAAGAAGAAATTTTTGAGCATCTCTACACCTTGGAAGAGAAAAGAAACGTACTAATTTATGGCCATGCTACCCCTTCAGAGATTAAGGCCACTCTTCTTGCTTTCGAAAGCATCAAAAATATTCTCATTCCGCTCCTTCAGCAAGGAGGTGAAGACATTGAAGACCCAAACCAGTAATACTATTGCATACGCCCAAAACCTGCTCAGCTTTGTCTTTCAAAACAAAAAAGCAGGAGACAACATAAAAGCAGTATACCTTTTCGGCTCTGCAATGCGGGGAGAACTCAACAAAGGAAGCGACATTGATCTGTTTGCGGAATGCAATAAAAATGATGAGCTTGACGTCCAACGATTACTGGATTCTGGAATAGTTAAATTTACTTCTTCAACAGATTACCAAAAATGGAAGCTCATGCACTTTACGTATCCCTTTTCTATTCAGGTGGGCAGGCTTAAGGAATGGGACCTCCAATTAAGTATCGCAAGTGAAGGGGTTCTTCTGTATGGAAAGAGCATACTTCCTGAACTTGGAAGCAGAAGTGTCATTTTTAGCATTCATTACCCTAAAAAAAAGAGGGATTATATGCGCTTGCGAAGGCTGCTCTTTGGGCGGGATGAAAAAGAGTATTCTGCTGCAGGAGAAATCAGGCGCCTGCAAGGCAAGAAATTATGCACCCATAGCTTTCTGGTGCCAAAAGAAGAACAAGGCAGGTGCATTGATCTTTTAAGCAAAGAAAAGATCGACTTTTTTATGAAAGAGGTAACTCTTTTGGAAAGTTAAGCTAATTTAAGCTAATTATTCAACCACCCCCAAAACCACAACAAACTTTATAAATCTAGTTTCTGTTGTAGTGTGAAAAATGGGTGATTCTAGCCTTGATAGTCGTGAACGGCTTGAAAAGCTTCGGGAGAGGCTTGCCGAGCTCCGGGAAAAGCATAGTTCTGATCAGGACGTTCCACCCCTGCCGCCAGATGGTTTTCAGAGTGGTGATGAACGCTCTAGCAAGCTTGATGTTTTTTTTGAATCCGCAAAAGAATCATTAGTCCCCTCCCCTGCAGCTGCAGAAATAAGCGGCCTTCCTCCTGCTCACCCAAAACGCGTTTTTTTCCAGCATGCCATGTATTCCTTTCTTATTCTTGCATTAGCTATTGCGTTGACGAGCGTTTCTTTTTTTTCTGACAAAACCGCTGTTGACATTCAGGGGAGATTTGTTACAGAAATTAGCTCTTGCCAAAACCAAACGCAAGCGTTATCCAATCAAGTTGAGGTAGCAGAAAAACAGCTGGCCATCCTTTCACAACAGCTTGCTGATACAGAGCAGGCAAAATCTGCATTAGAAGCACAGCAGGCCGGCTGTGTCACGCCAGCAGATATTGTAGGGCTTCAGCAGCAAGTAACTGATAAGCAAGCAGCTATTGATGGCCTTCAAAAACAACTAGGTGAGCAGCAGCAGGCAGAAGGAAGATCCTGCGATATTGAAATCCGTGATGCTCAGCGTGACGCGAATTCCTTAATGCAGCAGTTGTATACAACAACAAAAGAGAAATGCGCAGAGGCTGTTATTGAAGGAAACCTGACGGCAGCTGATGCGATTACGTCCGCTGTTGATGCTAAAGTCACTCTTGCCGATTACCAGTTTAAGGATGTTTCGTGAGGTGAACCTAATGGAAGTGAGTCATGAATCCCATCATTCGTTTTTGGACACGTGCAAGATTGTTCTTATGTTAATTGCGCTGTTCATTTTGCTCGTCGTTGCCGTATTTATTCAAGATGCGTTTAAGAACAAGTTTCCAAATGCTCCGCAAAAAGAGATCACGACAGAGCCTGCAGCCATGCCGTCCATTAGCGGCGATGTAGTCTACCTCAATATCGACAGCGTGATGAAGATCTGGAGAAGGAGTGAAGAGCGGAGATTGGTCTCTTTGCAGGAGTCTTGAGCTTAGGCTTTATAGGGAGTTTTGAATATTCTATCAAAATTGTCAAAACTCCCAATAGAACCGCTTTGAAAAACCAAGA
>JACOVM010000014.1 GCA_016177345.1 Candidatus Woesearchaeota archaeon
TAGCGCATGATCTCACTTCCCTTGTTTTCCTATGTCTCTGATAATATTAGCGTTTGCCCTCACACCGACCAAAAGGCCGTGATCCACCAGCATTCCCTCATTCGTGGCATGGGGATTATCATTGGGATGGCCGTATCCCGTGAGAAAGACTGGAGCGCCAAGCGTTGATTGAAGGTAAGAAGCGATAGGCTCTCCTGCCCCATTCCAGTCAATCTCTAATCCGTGCTCTAATCCGCTTGTCCCAAACGCCTGCTGGAGCGCCATTCGGATAGTGGGGGTGTATTTGTTGTCAAGGCTTGCCTGAAAAGCAGGATAGCTGGCGATAAGGCGTGCCGTCACTGCTGCATACCGCGATTCGGGCAGTTGTTGAAGCTTCTTTTCAAGATCATGAAAGATTGCTGAGGGATCCTGTCCTGGAACAAGGCGGACGCTGAAGCTCACGCACGCTGTTGATGGGATGACTCCTTCCTGCCCGTTCTCTCCTGCAGGGATGGTTTCCCAGTCCCATGACGGATATAGGACAGTCTGGGCTGCTGGATGGGCACCGCCGACAAGAGCTTTCGCCCCATACGCTCTTGTTCGCTCTTCAACGTTCCATACCGGATAAAGCTTTTTTACATACCCCACCTCTTCGGGCGTTGGCTTTGGAAAGAAGGCATACGATGGCAGATCAACCTCTTTGGTCATCGGATTGACAACACGGTTCATGGTACTGGACAAGATGCCGAGCGCGTTAGGGAGGTAACTGCCGCTGCCGGAATGGCCTTCTTTTGCCGCGGTCTCGACACAGAGCTTTCCCTTCATGCCTCCCCGCAGCCGCTCTTCAATGATGGGAATCCCCGGCCTGTTCGTCCAGAGGTCATCAATAACAACAAGATTTGCCTTGAGCATTTCTTTGTATTTCTCTATAAACTTGGCCATGCCAGGGCTGCCGATCTCTTCTGCCCCCTCAAACATCACTTTTACATGAACAGGAAGCTGGCGATAGACTGCTTGGTACGCTTCAAGTGTCCAAATGATGCCCATGATGTGGCCTGCACTGTCTACAGCACGCCTGGCGTAGATTCGTTCATCCTGAATTTTTCCGCTGTGCCATTCTTCCTCAACATGTTTTCTAACTGGTTCGAAGGGGCTTGTCTTCCAGGGATCTTTTGGGTTATCATTTGTAGGCCTGCCATCATAATGGCTGTCAAAAACAACGGTTACAAGAGAGCCTCCTGAACCGCCTTGTAAATCTCCTGGCATGATCTCAAAATAAACCACAGGGCGTATGTTGTCCAATCCTGTCTGAACAGGATGATGAAGAATATCCTGCTTCGGAGTGTCTTTTGCAACAAACACTTTTTGGGAAAATCCTTTTTGCTCGAGAAGCTTTTCTAAGTACCCGGCACATTCTGTTTTCTTTGCAAGGTCTTCACCAACTTTAACGCTCGTGCAGTCCATGCGAAGAAAGGGCATGAAATCTTCGGTAAGCCATCGTTCTTTGTTTTTAGTGATATACACATCAATAGCTCCTGGTTGTGTTTCTGGCGGTTTTGGAGTTGAGCCTGTTGTTGAAATTCTTGATGGCAGCTCGCAGTACTGCCGTGCACTTGCTGGATTGCTCGGTGCAGTGATAAGAGCTAACGCCAATGCTGCAATAGTTTTGAGTGATGCTCGCTTTCGTGACATAGTGTTCCTTTTTCTATTTTTTACAATGTTTTTTCAGCGAATTTTTATGACTTCTCTTGCCCTATCGTGTCATCAATGATTCTACTTTAGTGACGTACGGTGTTAAGCTTGGTGATTGTGTTCTCATCCTTTCTAATGCCTCTCTACGAACTGATTCTTCTGCACTTGACAAGCAGCTTAGTGCATCATGGAATACTTTGATGGTTGTTGGGTTTAGCGTTTCAAAAGGAGTTGGGCTTTTTGAGCCATCTGGCACGTATGCTCTCTCCAGGCAGGCAGCAGCCTGCGTGACTTTTTCTTCATGAGTTGCAGCAGCCTGATATGCTCGTAAAGCCAATTCTCTTTCTTGATGGATCTGACTTTGAGAAGGCCCATGGGCATTCATTGCCTGGTTGATGTCTCGAAGCTCTTTCATGAGACTGGCAGCCTCTGCAGCTGCTCCTGAGCTTGACGTGTCTAAGCTGTAGCTTTCTCCATCATCACTATCAAAGCAAACATTATCATCGTTCAAGAAGGAGGTACTCTTGCTGATGCCATACATTTCTGTATAAGATATATCAAATGTTGTTCTTAAAGCGGCATAGGTGGTGCCATCACAGACTGTTTTCGTTACATGCCCATTTTGGCAATGTGGGTCATAATCCATATTACGTATGTGCTTTTCATCATATATTTCATCACTACACGTACTCGTTTCTGTTCTCCAACTGCCTCGACATTCTGTGCGGTAGTCCTGACACTCAACGCCTTGGGCCCTAATAATAATCGAATCGCAATCATCATTTGATCCAAGAATTTTTCGCAGCGCATCTGCTTTTTCATCTCGAATATCATCCCACCTATCCTCTATTTCAGGAATCTCAAATCTTTTTCCTGCAACATACTCTACTTTGACTCCTGTTTGAACATATCTTGGCTCTGGCAGGCTGGCGCTGTTGGCAAATGAGGGTGATGAATGAAGCATGAGCCCTGCAAGAATACTAGTGATAATCGCTGAAAGGGTTTTCATTTCGTTTCCTCCGCAGTAACTTTATAGGTGTCATTCTGGAAGAAGGTTGTTGGGTCTCTCATAAGTTCGAAAAAGTGATCTTGCTGTTCAGCGTATCCTTCTGGGGCGTACACGCAGACTCTTACTCTCCCTTTGGACGGCCCAATTCCATGAAGAAAAACAGGCTTGCCTTCATCTGTTTGAATCTGCCGCACCAGGCGACTAGTGTAATAAGGGCCGGTATTGTCAAAATCCTTCAATACTTGTTCAATGCTAGTCTTCTGGACTGTTCCGGTAAAACAAACAGGGGTTGCTGTTTCGTACTCTTTTGGAAGGCAGGAGGCAAGAAGCGCCAGACCTGCGCCGAGGATAGCTATTGGCTTTATCATGGGTGTTTCACCAGCTAGAGAGGAGCAAATGATTCTGTTAATATTTTCCATCATTTTTTTTACGAAAAAGCAAAAGTTTTTTATAGAACCGCATCTTTCGTAAAAATCATGAGGGTAGAAAATTTCAGAGGGCAGGTCTTACAGGACGTCATGCCCCAGCAGCTCGACCTTACCGACAAGAAAATCCTTCTCTTACTATCCCAAAACTGCAGGATATCTAATACTGCCATTGGCAGGCACCTTCGGCTGGCGAGGGAAGTGGTTGCGTATAGGATCCAGCAGCTGATGAAGCGAGAAATCATTACCGGCTTTTTTACCCTAATCGACCAGCGAAGGCTTGGGTTTGAGACGTTTCAGCTCTTTCTGAAATTAAAAAATGTTACTAAAGAGAACGAAATGGTTGATCACCTTCTGAAAAGAGAAGATATAACGTTCTTGGCTCTTTGCAGCGGGCGCTATGATGTTCTTTTTGACGTTACCGTGCCAGCACAGGAGGATTTTCAAGCCTTTTTGAATTCTTTTCTTCTCCGTTTTTCCTCTTCTATTTACGAGTACCACATCACCAATTTCCTCGAAGAGGATTGTATAGGAAACCAGTTCCTGCTCAGTGATCAAGAGAATAATAATTTACCGATGATGCACATCAAAGAGAAAGGATCCTCGTTTATCTCTGCTTTTGGAAATAAAAGAGACCATCAGAAAAAAGCCCTGTATTCTGCTATCGACAAGAAAATACTTACCTTTCTCCTCTTTAACGCACGGGCTACATTAAAAGAGATAAGTGACGCAACAAGCACTACTCCCGCAGGCATAAAAACAAAAATTCACCAGCTTATCATCGATGGTGCGATAAAACAGTTCACCCCATTGCTTTCTTTTGCTGCACTGGGATATCAGTGGTTTATGATATTCCTTCAGATTGTTGGGATACCAGATAAGACATTAGACGCCTATTTTGCACAGCAAAGCAATATCCAATGGCGAGTAAAAAGCATTGGGCCATGGAATTACCAGCTCAGCGTTTTAGCAAAGAATAGCAAAGAATTTCATGGAATTTTAAATAAGATTCGCGAAGAGTTTAAGGAGAATATTATTTATTTTGACTTCATTATCGTGTTTAACCAGTTGAAGTTTGGGGGGAGGGTTTAATGATCCTGTGGGCATATAACCGAAAGAACCAGTTGGGTATGGTCATGGTGCCAAGGAAATTCAAATCGTGGATCAGTTTGTGATATCGAAACAAGTTCACCTATATATTTTCTTGGAGCACTATCTTCTCTGAATTTATACGGTTCAGATGCCCAAAGTTGGTTGAGCCTCTCTCTTACACATTCCTGCCCTAACAATTCAAGAAATCTACCAAGTGTACCTTCTCTTTCGCTTTCAAGAGCCTTTAGCATCCCTTGTGAGATCATAACTAGATATGGCATTTCTTGGTACTCCATTAATGTCAAAAGAGCAGTATCATAGATTGGAATCCTGTTATACCTTGCCAGATAGGTAGAAGCAAAAGTACCTAGGTTCTGGTTATACAATCTCTGAAGATCTGGACTGTCTTCCAGTGCCCATCCTCTATTTACTGCGACGCGGTATAATGTTATGCTTAACTCTGTTACTGAAGGATGCTTTCCGATTGATTCAAGAAAAGAAAGCGTTGCCAACACTGATTTGTCAGTAAGGATTGGCATGGCATCCACCATATAATTCAATGCACGTCCCCTATCAAAAATATGGTCCTCTTCAAACCGATCATAATTTTCATCGTCAACTGAATACACCTCAGCAAGGCGAATGGCCATGTCATAAATTTTGCTATTTTTTCTTGCCAACATATGACTGACAAAGGAAGAATAATAATCACCACCACGCTTTTCTGTAGCTGTTACTACCTTTGCTATCCTGTCTGAATGAAATGCGGCGGCTATTCTCATTATTGTTTCTTTATCCTGAGTTTGATAAGCTTCCTCATCAATCATGTTGAGAATAGGAACAAGGCTTTGAGAAGAACCATATCGCTCAATGATTGAATGGGTTCTCATAGCAATAGAAAGATCTTGCATGGAAATAAGCACTGAAATAAGTATTTGGTGAGCATGATCAATCAAATATTTGCTTGCCAATGGTGGTGAGAATTGGGGTTTACCTTCTTCATAACTGTAGAAGAAACCACCAGAATTCTTTTCACTACGCCAATTTTTTTTTATTTTTGAAATGAGTGCCTCGTAGCCTTCCCGCACTGCAATCCCTCTTTCAATCTTTTTAACTTCGTCATCATCTGGAAAAAAGAGGACGTACTTTTTTCCATCAGCTGTGGCATTTATCCAATCCTGATGCATTGCTAATGTTGGGTGGCCACCTAGAGAGGATACGCCGATACTCGTTCCCCTAAAACTGCTTCCCCGTTGTATTTCTGTATCCTCAAGATCTTCTATTGGAAAATGCCTTTGCTGCCCATCCTCCTGGCAAACAATTTCTAAGTCTTTGACAATTGAGTTATAACAGTGTATTGGCAAATTTGTAAAATAGTAATATCCATAGCATACCGCAGCGATAGCCATCCCAAGCCCAAACAATATCTTTCTTATTTGGCTCTTACCAAAATAAGATTGATACTCTCGTTCAATATCTTTTTTTGATAATGTCAAACAATACACTTCCCCCTCCCTCAAGTTCCATTGCGGCATGTCCTTGTTGCGCCTCACTTCAAATTCGTACGGCTGCCAACTATCCGCATATCGCCGCTCACGGCTAAACTCATCGAGAAGACCATCAGGATCATGAACGATTCCTTCCAAGTTTCTAACTAATTGCTTTCTTGCTGTTTTTGCTTGCTTATCATTAAGCGCCACTGCTCGAAGGCGCTTCGAGGATTGCTTGAACAGCAATGCAGCCTCTGGCGTTTGCACGTATTTTCCTCGTTCGGCATCGTAGGTGTATATTGTTTTTCCAGCGTTCCGCTGTGCGACATAATTTGCAAATTCAATTGGTGCTTGTTGTGAATCTGGATTAAAGCTGAGGTTGAAATGAAGCTTTTTTCCTTGTTCCTCAGCGAATTTAACAAGGCATGCATACATCCAGTCGAAAAATGCTGGCATCTCAGCATATAAAACGCTGCCGTAGACTCCTTCTACGAGAATGCTTCCATCATCAGATTCAATAAGGCAAGCTTCAAGAACTGAATAAGAGATGTCATCAGCAAATTGGTTTGGATTTTCAATGATTATCTTTTTTATTGCTTCATCTTTAGCATCTTTGATGCGTTTTCCAAAGACACGGAGCCTATGCGTGAGGGGGTCAGCAGCATCTTGGTACCCTGCAAGGGAATGCTCACTTTTATTATTAGTGCACACCTTTGTCGTTTCAAATCGTGAATCAAAAACAGCAGAGAGCGGGTCTGAAACAAAATAGGCGCCAAGCAAAAGCCCTGTTTTGTGTTTAGAATCTTCTCCATCATTATCTAATTGAACGGTGTCTAGCAGCACCCCTTTTGCTGGAAAAGAAACCTCTGGTGGGGTATAGTGTCTTCCTAAGCGCAGCAGGTCAATAACAGGTATATTTGGAATAATCTTTGGCGGATGGTGTACCGTTTCTTCTACAAAACATTGGTCCTTTTTCTTATACCGCAGCCGAGTCCCATTTGATTTCGTTAGTAATTCATTCAGAAAGTCGGCTGCCCCTGTTCCACCAGAAAATTGCCTTCTCA
>JACOVM010000055.1 GCA_016177345.1 Candidatus Woesearchaeota archaeon
AGTATTATCTACTTTAATAATCTTTACGCCCCTCCACCGCCGCCAACCACGTCCCAATTCTCCCCCTCACCCACACTTGCCCTGATCCTGGCGATCCTGGCTTAGCGAATTGGTAGTGGTACAGCGAGATGCGGATGAATTGTGGTGGCTGGTTTGGAAACGGATTCTTTTTGATGAGCTTCAATGCTGTCTTGTCGTTTTCCAACAATAGCTTCACCAGCCGGATAAGCCACTCTTCTCGCGCAGGGTGGGACATGGCAGCAAACCACATCTGCCAAGAAAGCCTCGGCTGGTAGGGGGCAATAATTGGAAGATGCTGCTTTGGATCACCTGGCTTGTATGGAATCTCGTATTCTTTCCAAGCTGTTTTTTCAGTAACCGTTTTATCGGCAGTTCCCTCAATAATGAGCTCGTGCCGTTGCCTTCCCACGGTCCCAAACGCGCCGTATGTGTTCACCAGATGAAATTGGTTGAACGACGTGTTCATGGCCTGGTAGTGAGAGAATAGGTTTCTCACGACGGGAATGCTGAGCATGGCAAAGATCACTAATATGACCCATGAAATTAAAGGTATGGTTGGTTCAGCAAGTGCTGCCGCAGCATGTGCCTTCTCTACAACAATATTGGGAAGGACATGCTGCAGCACACTATCATCAAGGCTTGCTGCCCCGGCAACAATCGTGATCCAATTCAGAAACGACAAATTACCAGACAAGATCAGTATGACTTGAAATGAGATCACCAGAAGCCCTGCAATGATTCTTCCTTGCTGCGGCCAGAACAGAAAAAATGGGGCAACAAGCTCAACAATATGGTTCCATGCTGTTCCAAACCTAAGAATCACTTTTGGGAGGAAATGAAAATACCTACTCAATGGATTTGGAATTGGCTGCGTTTCAAAATGATACCAGAGGCAGGTAAGGTTTCTCCAGCACTTGTCTGCGCGCAGCTTGATAAGCCCAGCTCCCAGATACAAGCGAAACGTCAGCCACCAGAACAGCCAAATGATTGGAATTGGGGTAAGAATTGAAGGAAATGGGTGTGGATCAAGCAGTGGAACAAGGAACATGGCAAGGAAGCCAGTCTCGAGCAGTTGGCTCTCCCACCCATAACCGTACCATACCTGCCCAATGTGCACGAACGAGAGGTAAATTGCCCAAAGGAGAAATAGGATAGGAACATTCGCAAACCCAACGATAAGTGTTATGGAGAGCAGAAGCCCAATCCATGCCAGGGCCTTCATAAAATGATCAGAACAGTAGAGCCAGAAGATGCTTGGCAGCTTCCAAAACGCCTTTCTCTTGCTTCGAGCCCAGAATTCAATGGTTTCCAGATACCTCGTCGCTGGCGTCAGCCCTTGTTCTCCAAGAAGGGGAGCGAGCTGTTTGACAAGGGAAAGAAAGGCAAAAAAGTAAACAAGGCCTAAGAGCCGGAGAAGGACAAATCTGGTGAGCTCGTAACTAGAAGAATGACTGATAACAAATTGATTCATTTGGTCCAATAGTGGTGTTATCCAAGGAATTGCCATACATTCATGCCTCATTCATGCCTTAAGCAGAGGCATATTTATTGTTTATTTATATTGTTTATACTCTTGCTATACACTTTCACCCTTATTAGTGGCACTGGTCAGCAGCACTGCATTCATAATCTGTTCTTTTTTAGAATCTAGAGCGAACATAGAGTGAACAAAAACTTTATTAACAAAAACAAGTTCCCCATGGTTATGGGTGTTTTTGACTGGTTTCGGCAGCTTATGGGGCGTGGGGAGCCTGAAGAGGAAGAGCCTATTGAGGTTGTTCCTATGGAAGTTTCTATGGTTATCCCGCTTAGCCAGAATGGAATTACCCTTATCAATAATGCCCTTGAGTCCATCGCCTCTCTCAAGCGTTCAGTAGAAGGCGGGATGGATTATGCTGATGCCAAACTCCAGTTGATGGCCCGTGGAAGAATCGCCTCGATGAGAACAGGGCTTCGAAAAATGCTTGATACCAAGAACGCATCAAGGGACAAATCAGAAATGCGTGTTGTTCTCAAAGATTATGCCACGCTCTATGGAGAATTTAGTGCGTTAACGTATTATCATGAAACCTTTGCTTCTGACTTTGCTGACTTAAGAAATACGCTGCGTGATCTTGATGCTTTATTATATCAAAAATCACCAGCAGTATCTGCTCCTCCAGTCTCTTCAAATACTGAAGATAAGGAGACTGATGAAGAAGGATAAATAAAAGAGGAATAATAAAAAGGGGGACAACTACCTCGTTCTTTCTATATGTTCAATACCCCATAGCTCAAGCATCTCTTCTTCTTTAAAGTGCAGCTTGCCAGGAATGATGAAACAGTGCGGCTGGCTGCCGAAAGAGATTTGTAAAATATCTTTTATCGCCCCATAAGCAATCTTTTGGTCTTCTGCTCCAATTCGGGCACAAGCAACGACAGAAGTATCGCCTGAAATAACCTTTTCTTTTTTCTTCTGTTCCATCTCTAAGAGAAGATTCAGGCCTTCTTGGATGGTCATGACTTTGCTGCGATCACGCTGAATGTCAAGCAGGCAAAGGGTGTGGAGCCCCCTGTTTTTGTTGTCTCGAATATGGGAATAAGGGGTTTCTGGCACCCAATTCTTTTCTGGAAATACGATGCTTACTGTTCGCCCAAACTTGTACAATTCAAGGCCAGTGCAGGCAATAGCGTTCATAATGGATGCGTTGTGGATTATTTTTGTCGCAATCCCTTTGCCCTGTGCGCGCAAAAATAAGTCGATATGTGTTGTTGCCCCGAAGGGGTCGCCAACAACAAGAAATGCAACGTCATGCTGTGCTGCGTCTTTTAGAATTGTTTCTTCTGCTCGTGTTTCAACAAGGTCGCGGCCTGCAGCAATAACTTCTTTGCCATACTCTTGTTCGAGGGCTTCTCTGCTGCATTGGAGAAGAGAGGTGTATGATTCAAGATACACTTTTTTGCATTTCCTGATCGTCTCAAGCCCTTGAACCGTCACATCTTTTGGCCCTGCAAGCCCAAGGCCGATGAAGTACAATACCATACGCACTCAGGAATGCCAGCTCTTTTTATCTCTTTGGGTTAAGAGAACAACAAAAACGTATGTGCATAGCATCCTGAGGTCGAAACTCCTTCCATATTCGCTTCGGGCGCGTCGCGGGGGGACCTGCCCCCTACGGGGACGCAGCGCCATCAGGTTCAGGTCGAGAGTTTCGAAGATGCTATGCACATACACAAAAACAATAACAATATAAACAACCAGTTATTTCTGGAAATGATTGCTTATGAATAACGTGGTGCCTTCATCTTCTAAACCAGTTCTACCTGAAACTATTGGTGACCTGGCTAATCTTCTTCAAGCAGAAATGGCCGCTGCTGCGCAAGAGCTTCTTTCGGTGAAGCCAGTTTTGGACGAAGCTAGCCGCTACTTTGTTAAAGGCGCCTCAGGGAATGGAGGCCAATCAACAGCAGATGAAACAGTAATAGTGTTGCAGGACCCAAAACCACTGTATGATAATCTGGTAGCTCGCACATGCCGCCCAGGACAGGCGTATATGAAAGGCGCTGCTTTTCACCCATCTGTTTCATTGCCTAAAGCAGCAAGCTCTTCTCCAGAGACATGCCATAATGGCAATGGAGTGTGCCAGAGAACATTTTCTGTTGCTATAACATATAACCAGTCTCCCTTTGGAACGCTTGAAGTGACCATTCCATATCGGCGTGACAGATTTGAATTAGGGAATGTTCAAGTGCGCGGAATTCCACCAAGCTCAGCTTCTCCTTCACCCCAGCAAACAATATAAATTATTTCTCTTCTCTTGATGTCATGGCTATCCGTAACATCATCTTTGACTGGAGTGGAACGATCAGCAATGATATCCTTCCAGTCTATCTTGCTGCCATGGCTATTTTTAGAAATTTTGGGCTTGCAGAAATTCCACAAGAACAGTTCATGAGGACATCAGTTATCCCCTACCTTCCATTCTACCAGCGATATGTTCCTTCAATTAGTAAAGAAGAGGTTGACACTATATTTATTGATGCAATTATGAGGGCGCCGCATCCTGTTCCATTTGATGGTATTGGAAATGTCCTCCGCCAGCTATCACTTTCAAAAAATTGTATTGTGATGAGCAGCCACCCCCATCAGAAATTATTGAGCGAGGCAAGACAGTATGGTTTTCTGTCTTATTTTCAAGAAATCTATGGGGGGATTCCAGACAAAACTGAAGTGATTAGGGATATCATGAAGCAGCATGGCTTTCTTCAGGAAGAGACCGCGTATGTTGGAGACATGGATCACGATATTCTTGCTGGAACTAAAGCAGGAGTTATAACTGTTGCAGTTACCTGGGGGTATCATGATGAAAAAAAGCTTGCGGCGTGCAAACCACTCTTTATTGCTCGTTCGTTGCCAGAACTCCAACAACTTCTCATCTCTTGATATTCTACAGATACTCTACCTCACAGCCATTCTTCAACGTTCAAATTACTACTCAAGAATAGTATCATTTTTCATCTTTTCAAACCAAAAATAGCCGATAATGTATACTGGGATATATAC
>JACOVM010000057.1 GCA_016177345.1 Candidatus Woesearchaeota archaeon
ATATAAAAAGAGATATCCATTACGTTAAACAAGATGTTAATGGGTTAAATCAGAAGTTGGACAAGCTCCATCACGATTTTTGTACCCATATGTCAACATATCACGATTAGGGAGAAAAAAGTTGTGTAAGCAAGAAGCCAGTTTACAACCTTGTTGGACCGAGCAACACGAAGCCACGCTCTCAACAAAACTTGCCACTAATTCTTTTTGGTAATAATATAGTATATGGTAATAAATACAGAAAGCGAAGCCATGCGAGTTTTGAAAAGAACCGTCCTGGCCAGCCACCCCCATGCCCGGCCATTTGGTCCTTCATTACTGTCTCAACCAACCCCTATGCGCGTGATGCGGGATCACGCCTCAACGTGTCAAAACGCCTTACAATAATAATGGTATTTCCTGTATATAAAGATTCCGTTTTTTCCACTATTTCCGATGCTTCCGATAGAGACCATATTTCCTTTCTTCTCTAGAGAGTGAAAAGAAGAAAACAAGTAAGAAAAGAACAGGAAGAACGTATCATAAAACCACCTACAGGCTTATAAATAAGGCATAAGTTACAGGGGTATGACACGATACCAACAAGTTATCCTTCATGATATACCGCCTGGAAAAGAGGGTTATCGGCTTCCATTCCAGGGTGAAGTTCGTATTATTCAGGGACACAATGGCCCATTAAGCCACCGCTCCTTCAAAACAGTCATTGACGGCCATCCTGGGCTACTGCAAGATGACCGCTTCTCTCTCGATTTTGGGCTTCCATTAGAGACAGTTGTGCTCGCCGCAAGAGCTGGAGAAGTTTATTTTTGCTCTGACAAGTACCACGAATGTTATCGTGGAACTGATTTCGACAAAGGAATGAAAATGAGCCCTAATGTAGTCTACCTCCAACATCCAGATAGGACCTTTACCGTTTATTCTCATCTTGCTGCCGGAAGCCTCCTTGTTCAAAACAATGAAGCAGTTGAACAAGGACAGCCCTTGGCAAGAACAGGCTTGTCTGGCTGGATAGGGCCAGAAGAGCATTTGCATTTTGCAGCGCTGAACATGAGCGCATTTTACGTCCGCAGCACCTTTCCTGCTTTTTTTGAAGACTATGAAGGCCCGCTTGAGCATGAAGAACTGCCATTTTTTGCTGGAAGAAGAATCGAGAGGTAAACCATTCACAAGGCTAGACGACGCTATGTTCGTGCGCAATTACACCAATCTCATAATCGCCTTTGCCAGTTTCTCTGGATCATGGCGAAGCAAGTCCTCTTTCGTCATTAATGGCGCTGAAACAACTTGAACATCATATTTGTCAAGCGAACCCTCTTCATATTTAACGCGAGTAGCCCCTTCCTCTTTATACTTTTGGTATAATTGTTCTGGGGCGCGCTCGCTATTGACGATGACATAATCAAGCACGCTATTTCCAAGGTAGTGCACAACACGCCGGACATGAGCCTCAGTATCATAACCGTCAGTCTCCCCGGGCTGCGTCATCACATTGCACACGTACACTTTCTTTGCCTTTGACGACACAATTGCCTCTGGAATTCCCTTTACCAAAAGGTTTGGCAAAATGCTGGTATACACGCTTCCGGGGCCAATCACGATGATGTCTGCTTGCCGGATAGCATCAAGTGATGGCTTGTAGCCATGAACCTGCGGATCGAGAAACAGCCTCTTGACCTCTGCTTTATACTTTGTTTTATGCACTTCAACATTCGGCTCTTCGCGAATAACTTTTCCATTGTCAAGCTCTGCACAAAGATGGGTTGTTCCAAGCGAAACAGGAAGCACGCGGCCGCGGATAGCAAGAATTTTTCCTGTTTCCTCAACCCCTTTCTCAAAGCTGCCCGTGATTCTGCTAAGCGCAGTAATGAGAAGATTTCCGATATTATGCCCCTTAAGCTCCTTACCTTCACTGAATCTGTATTCAAGAAGTTTCGCCATGAGCGGCCCGGAATCGGACAATGCAACAATACAGTTGCGAATATCTCCGGGAGGGAGAAGGCCGAACTCATTTCTGATCTTTCTTGAGTGGCTTCCCTCATCCGCAACACTTACAATAGAAGTGATATTGCTCGTGTGCTTCTTTAAGCCTCGCAATAAGCTGTTCAGCCCAGAGCCGCCACCAAGAACAACAACAGACGGGGCATGAGACTGGTCCATGCGCTTAAACAGCAGCGAGGCAATCCTCCCTTTCTTTTCGGGAACAACCGCGTCTACTAAAAAATTACCAACTCTTGTAAAGCCAAGAATAAGGAGAACAAGCCCTGCTAAAAACAGGACAATCTCTATAACAAGCTTTCCACCATACTGCCCAGGGGTAAGCTGAAATAATGTGCTTAACTGCCGGCCAATAATACTAAACAAAAACTGGAGTTCATCGCCAAAGGCCATGACAAAAAATAAGAGGAGGAGGAAAATCCCAAAAATAATACTAAGAACCCATCTCTTGACGTGGATTCCAGGGCGTAAAAAGCGGAGCATACTCTTCTCAGGAATGAAGAGGTATTTAAAGATGGTGGGTGGCTACCTAAAAGAATATTGATCAGTTACTCATCATCATGCCCAGAAGAAGAATTGGTTTCTGAATGTGTTTCTGACGTATCATCAACCTGCCCATCAAGGACTTCTTTGAGGCGTTTTGCTTCGTCTTCGACAGCAACAAGATAGGCAACATCCCCAAATTGCTCGACAGCGCAGTCTTTACAATATGTTGTGGTAGTGCCCTTTACACAAAATGTGGCTTCCTCGTCGCAAATGATACATTTTTTTCCCATAAGGATAATCAATGAGCAATGGGTGGTTAAGGGGTGAATGCGGAAGGGAAGGAGTCAGGAAAAACAGCATATGTTACTATTCGTCTTCATTAAAATCAACAGTTTTTTCAATGTCGTCAGATTCTTTGTAGCCTTGTAAAAACCCTTTTTCTGCAATAGAAGAATTCTCGTCATCATCCTCTTCTTCACTGCCTGCATCGTCACCGATGAAATCATCAACAAACTCATCGTCATCCATCATAGGTAAGCCACCTTTTTCTTCTCATTCCCCGCTCATATTTAAAGTTTTTGGATAGTATCACTGGCAAATGCGGATACTTTTTCAGCCTCTTTAGCTTCCTCAAGATCTGCAATCCGCTGCTCAAGCATGGCGATTTTATAATCCTGCACGTCAGCCCGATATTGCAAGTGAAAAAGCCATTCCTGAACAAGGCGTTTGAAAGATAATATGTCCTCTTTAACTGCCTTAAACGATCGCTGAATAACGTTGAAGCTCATTCCATAGCCGGGAATGGGTTATTTATAAAGGTTTGTGAAAGGCAGGCGGTAATAGAGAATATAAGCGAAGAATATTGTTATTTCCTTTGACTACACCACACCAAAAATACTTGTTGTAAAAATACTTGTTATACACATATGAGAACAATAATATGAGAATAATCATGGCTTCGCTGCGCTCGCCATGAACGACTGGTGAACAGAAACCACAAAAGTAATGGTGAACACGATATTTGCGCCAGCCCCTGGAATCATGCTTTTGGGCTGCGGATGTACGGCGGGGAGGGGCCACACAAAACTCGCCTTCAGTATTTATGACTATAACTGTGGAGCTAAAACAGAAACGATGCGAGTTTTGGTGGTTTCGCCACTCCTTCACGTTCACGCCCGAACGAAGTGAGTGGC
>JACOVM010000061.1 GCA_016177345.1 Candidatus Woesearchaeota archaeon
ATGTTCTTTGGTCAAGCAGAGAAAATTTTTATCGGAGAACGACGCTGGTTTGACTGAAGAATGGTTTATTAATCGTTTTGAGGGCTTTTTTTGAGGTGAGAGGCTATTGTTTTGAGCTTTTCACGAGCGTTTTCGGACTGAAGATATAAGAGTTCAAGGTCACTTTTTTTCATATATCCTCTATTTTTTTTATTTACTATTAAAATTTTGTGTTTTTTAGGATAAAAATAAAAAAAATGGTGTGAAAAAATATAAATACAGGTTTATATATTCTTTTAGGCATGTCTCTTGACCACCTTTTCCCCTGGCTTGTCGAAGCGCACTACCACAACCTTGACGCTCATCTCAAATACCTTGAAGAGGGTGGGAGGCGTGTTCACGAAGGGGAGGAGCATCCTTCTGAAGAGGTTACTGGTGTCTTAATCATTGGAAACGGTCGTTTGGTCTCTCAGAAACTTCGTCAGGATGGAATTATCAAAGATCGTTTGGATCCTACCTTTGTTCCAGCAGGCACTCGTGATGAATTTACTGGTGTGCTTTCTTCAATGCGCTATCGAGATGGAGCCTTAGTTTATAACGGTTCAGATCGCTTGGCAGCAAGAGTTGCCAAAGTTGGCAATACTTCTGCCGTGATGGATGCTATTCGCCATGATTTTCCAAAATTAGTGCCATCAGATCTTGTATTTCGCGGTGCTCGAGAACTTACAGACCAGGTTATTGATGATTATGTTGGAACAAAAACTGACCTTGCAATTGTTGTTCCACCAACTTATAGCACCCCAGACCATGAAGTCCATGGGTTTATCATAAAGCGGACAGCATATGGTAATGTTGGCACTGGCCCAGTTTTGCATGCTGGCCCTCGCGGCTTAGTAGAGCGGTTCTACTTTGACGTCCAGGACGGCCGCCTTGTTGCTGCTACTGAGCGCTTTGTTCCTACTGGAGAGGGTGTTGTATTACATCAGAAAGGAGTGGAACCTCTTCCTCGGCGTTATCAAGATGCTTTTGACAGAATTAATGGGATTCCTGAACTGAGAGGCCAAGAGCAGCCACCAGTCCTTTATCGCGCAGTAGGGTGAGAATTCGGTAGGTCCATCTCTTTTTATTTCCTTCTCTTTTTGTTTATTACTCTTTATCTCCCTTTTTTTCTTCTTTTCTCTCTTTAAACATCTAAATTCGCCACGAGTTTTGCATTTTCCTGGATAAATTGTTTTCGCGGCTCAACGTCATCGCCCATGAGGATCGTGAAAATCTTGTCTGCTTCGACTGCATCTTCAATCGTTACTTGTAGGAGTGTCCTATGGTCTGGATCCATGGTTGTTTCCCAGAGCTGGTCTGGATTCATTTCTCCAAGGCCTTTATAGCGTTGGATCCCGATTCCTTCTTCCCCCCATGCTGTAACAAGTTTGTCTTTTTCATCATCAGAGTACACGTATTGTGCTTGTTTTCCTTTTGCTATCTTGTATAGGGGGGGTTGTGCAATGTAAATGTAGCCGTGCTCTATTAGCTGGCGCAGGTAGCGGTAGAAGAAGGTGAGCAGCAGCGTTCGAATATGGGCCCCATCGACGTCTGCATCGGTCATAATAATAATTTTATGATAGCGCGCCTTTTCAATGGTAAACTCGTCACCAATGCCTGTTCCTAGTGCCGTGATCATCGTGACGATCTCATTGTTTGCAAAAATCTTGTGCAGCCGCGCCTTTTCAACGTTTAGTATTTTTCCTCGGAGTGGAAGAATCGCCTGGAACTCCCTGTTTCTTCCCTGTTTTGCGCTTCCGCCAGCTGAGTCTCCCTCGACAAGGTATATCTCGCATCGCGCAGGATCTTTGTTGGAACAGTCAGCAAGCTTTCCTGGCAGGCTTGCACTGTCGAGCGCCCCTTTTCTACGAGTAAGATCTCGGGCTTTTCGCGCAGCGTCTCGTGCATTTGCTGCATTGATGCACTTGTCAACGATGAGCCTGGCTATCGATGGATTTTCCTCCAAAAATGCGGATAGAGTAGAGAATACTAACGAATCTGTAATCCCTTTTATGTCTGAATTTCCAAGTTTTGTTTTTGTTTGGCCTTCAAATTGCGGTTCTGGAACCTTAATGCTGATGACAGCACTGAGCCCCTCAAACACGTCATCGCTCGTGAGCTTGATGTCATCACTCATTTTGTGCTGCTCTGCATATTTGTTGAAGCACTTGGTCATGGCGCTTTTGAAGCCAATGAGGTGAGTTCCCCCTTCTATTGTATTGATGTTGTTTGCGTAGGAATACACATTTTCCTGGTATCCCTCGTTATAGGCGAATGCTATTTCGATACTGATGCCATCTTTTTCTTTTTCGAAATGGACAGTCTCATGGAATTGATGCTTGTTTTGGTTGAGGTACGCAACGAATTCCTTGATTCCTCCGTTGTAATGGAATACTTGTTCTTTTTCTCCTCGCTCATCTCGAAGGGTGATGTGAATTCCTTTGTTGAGAAATGCAAGCTCTCGGAGCCGTGCAGCAAGAAGGTCATAGCTAAACTCTATTGATTCAAAAATCTGCTCATCTGGCCAGAACGTTACAGTTGTTCCTGTTTCCTGGCTTTTGTCTCCTTGATTATCCTGAGCCACTTGAATATTCTGAATAGCTACTGTTGTTGTTGGATTGCCTCGTTCGTAGGTTTGCTCTGCCATCTTTCCATCGCGCTTGACAACAACATAGACTTTTTTTGAGAGGGCATTAACGACACTAATACCGACACCATGCAGCCCGCCAGAAACCTTGTAGGATTTTTTGTCAAATTTTCCTCCAGCGTGGAGCTTGGTCATAACAACTTCTAACGCAGAAACATGAAATTGAGGATGGGTATCGAAAGGAATTCCACGTCCGTCATCAATAACTGTAACTGAATTGTCTTTGTTGATGATGACTATAATTTTCTTGCAGAATCCAGCCATGGCTTCATCAATAGAGTTGTCAACAACTTCGTAGACGAGATGGTGAAGTCCCTTTGCCCCCGTAGAGCCAACGTACATGCCTGGCCGCTTTCGAACCGCTTCAAGGCCTTGAAGCACTTGGATCTCTTCTGCTGCATAGCGCTGTGGCGATGGTTGTTGCTCTTGTTTCTGCTGGTCTTGTTGGTTAGTCATTGTTGTTGGAAGCCTGAAGAAAAGGTGGTTTATACTCTCACTACCTCTCTTTTTTGGCTGTCATTTCTCGCTGTTTTCTACACTCAACAAGACCCTGCTTGTTTATAAAGCTATTGCTTTTATTTATGCTTTATACGGGCTATAAACGGTGAATTTTGGTGTTTTAGAAAAATACGCCCACTGGTTGGATCTCTCTTGCTTGACGTGAAAATTCTCTTGTCGCTTTTTTCTTTTTTCCCAGTACATTTTTTACCCTCCTTTGCACAACTACATTGAAGTATCGGGTAAAAAATGTACTGCTTTTGATGAAAATTCTTGCATCATCACAACTAACCAGACGTGTAGCTGGAGGCTCCTCACTACGTTCAGAGCCCCAGAAAAAAATAATATTATTCCATAACCAGACTCCAGGATGAAGCCGAAGCCACCTAAACATTTATATACATTTTCCGCCAAAAAAGTTATGATGAAACCAACTACTATCCTGTTTTTATCGTTCGTTGTCCTAACTCTCTTTGGCACATCTGCATGCTCCTTTGTTTTGCAGTCTCTTTCAGAAAATATGCCAGATGATTCTTTCGATGATTCTCAAGCTAAGGAATATCCTGATCAAGCTCCTCTGCCGGCAGCTGTTCCTACATCAGCAGGTCTTCCAGGTGCGGGCCTTCCAGAGTCTTCGAATCCAGATTCTTCAGGTTCTCCTCCAGTTCAAGCTCCCCCAGTCTCGCCTCAGGCCCACCAAGCCCCAATTCCTCCAGTTGCTCCTCAGCAGCCTTCACCCTCTTCAGCTCAACAACCAGCACCCTCTGGTTCTCTTGTCGTGGTCTACACAGTCAATACCGGTTCAGAATCAGGAAGCCTTCCTGTTCTTGTCCACGCAGTATCTCCTTATGGTGAAGAGGGTCTCGGAGCGTACGGCAAACGCATAACCTGGGATACCAATTATTATGCTGTTCTTGCTACGATTCCTGCAGTGGCTCGAAGTTATGTCCTTCATAAAGCAGTTTCTCCCTCGTACGCAACAAACATTATTTACCCGATTACCAAGAACGGAAAGCTCTACGTTTTTCGAGACTGGAATACCCGGGGAGGTGGTGAAGTGAAGGACGTATCTGTCTACAACCCGGCGAATGCGAATCTTCTTCAAACAATCTCTTTATATCCTAGCGCCACAGGAACTCCTGCTATTGTTGGTGGCGATCTGTTTTATCGAAGTAGCATGAGCTTTGACTTGTATGACAAACGAACAGGTGGTGGTGAACTCTATGTGTATCGTCCAGGAATGGCAATGCCGGCAATGCTCTTGGATTATAATGATCCATCCAACAAAGGAACATTTTATGGCGTCGGGGATCATCTTCTTTCTCTTCAATATGATCAAGGTGCTCTCGTTCTTGTTGAACACGATCCAAGCACAGGTGTTGTGCAGCGAGAACTGCTTTCCATCCAGGCGCCCTTAGTGTACAACGTTTACCAAGGTGAAACTGCCTTGTATCTTGTTGTTCCGGCTGGGGGGGCGAACAGTCCAACACGGGACATTATTGCACTACGCCCTGACGGGACTGCCTCAACGCTGTTCACCATTGAGCTGGATGCTAGTGCTGGGGAAACAGACATGATGGTGGACGAAGAAGCGGGACGCATTGTTCTTATTCCGATCAAAAATACAAAAGGATTTGGCTTTGACAGCGTGACCATCTACCCTCAGCGTAGTGGCGAATTAGAAGAGAATGTTCCTCTTGGAGTGTTTGTCGGGCTGAAACGGCCAGGCTCTCAAGGGGACCAGTTCTTGTTTTTGGAATAATTGCCACATTGGAATAATTGCTGCGTTGGAATTATTGCTGCATTGGAATTGCGTTGAACTCTGCTGAGAAAAAAGATTTAAAAAATTTTTTACAAAACCTTATACTGAGCTATTTTTTAATACCACCACTTTTTAATGCTTTCTTTAACGATCTTATGCCTTTTTATATTCCTTTTTATCCCCTTCCATAATAACAATCTCTCCCTGCCTTGCGCTAATTGTCACATCAGTCCCTTTAGTGAATTTACTGAGCTCGGTGACGCTTGATGGAAGCATGATCCTTTTGTTCTTCATATCAAGCTCAGTATAGATGTGCTTCGTGATACCAACATCTGGTATCCCAAGGCTGAGAAGAGCATTCTCACTCTCGTTATTGCTTTTGGCATTTGTTTTATTTGTTTTTGTTGTTTGTCTCTCTTTTGTTTTCCTTGCAAGGTATTTAGCTATCTCGTCTGCAACGTCAATGTTTGTGGCGCTGGTGATTCCTTGAATGCCGGGGCTGACGTTGACTTCGATAACAAGAGGGCCTTTTGTGCTTTCCAGGATGTCAACACCGGAGATTTCTGCTCCGACAGCTTGAGCTGCTTTTACCGCTATCTTTTTTGCATAATCATCAAGCTGGCACGATTCTCCTCTCCCGCCTGCATGAATATTTGCCCGCTTTTCACCACGAACTGCCTTTCTTTTCATTGACGCGACAACCTTGTCTCCGACAACGATAGCGCGAATGTCGCTTTCGTTGCATTCCACATATTCTTGGATGATAAACGGCTGCTTAATGGAAGATAATGCATCGAACATAGAGGAGGCTGATGAGAAGGAATCTGCAAACATGACTCCTTTGCCTTGTGTTCCATGGGGAAATTTGAGCACGATGGGGTAAGTTATTTTTTGGAGGATTTCCTTGCTTGTTTCGATTGATGCGATGTATGTTGTTGGCATCGGCACATTTGCTTGTTGGAGCTTGAGCTGGGTGAGCAGCTTGTCATGCCCGAGAATGTACGCGTGTGGATGGATGGGGAGGTATGTTTTTCCAATCAGGCATGTTGCAATGGAATGAAGAAGAGCAGCGTAGCGGAACGATCCTTTAAGGTAGACACAGTCATACTCTTTGAGCTGTTCTCCGGAGTGGAGGACTATTCCTCCAGAAAGGCCAAGGTTTACCTCAATGTTTCTCACGCTTAAAGAGTCTACTATGTCAAAGTAGTTTTTCATCGCTGCGATCTTCCACTGCGATGATATGCTTCCTAAGCTGATTACTGCTGCTTTCATTTCCCCTATCTGCCCCATCTTTATTTATCAAGCTTTATTTAATCCTTGTTGATTTATCTAATCCTTATCAATATGTTTCATATGTTTTTGTTTTATATGTTTTTTAATGTGATTTTGTTGGGTCAATTAGAAACCCGTTGTTGAGAAGGATGTCTTGTCCGATCAGTGCTCGGTACTTCATGATGCTCCGGTCTGCAAGCGTGAACTCCCCTTTTATTTCTTTATTACAGATGACGATGTTGGTTTCTATAACTGCACGGAGCGAGCTCCCTGATGCAGAGTTGATCACCTTTGCCTTAAGGATTGGCCCGAGCTTCAATTCTGCTGCAAGCTTCATGTCAATAGAACTCTTTGTCGCTCCGGTATCAATTCTTGCAAGAACGAGCTTTTTTGTTCCGCCAGGCCCTTTGACTAAAACATTTTCTGTTAGTCCAACAACAGTCCTGTTCTTGTATTCTATAACAATGTCTCGTTTGCTTCCGACCATCATGGAAATCACCATCTCCCCTCCATATAATCTTTCTGCCCGTCATGTTATTTAAATATAGTGGTTATGTGCTTGTTTTATTGGGGTTCAAACATATTAAATTGTTCAAACATATCAAATTTATCAAGGAAAAACCCTACTCATTCTTCATAAAAGGGAAGAAAATCACGTCTCGAATGCTGGTGTTATTTGTCAGAATCATGGTCATACGGTCAATACCGATGCCAACGCCCCCAGTGGGTGGCATGCCGTATTCAATGGCTTGTACGAAATCCTCATCCATGGGGTGGGCTTCTTCGCTTCCAGCGCGCAGCTGCTTTGCCTGATCTTCGAGGAGCTTGCGCTGAAGCACTGGATCGTTAAGTTCAGAGTACGCATTCGCAATTTCCATGCCGCAAATGAATGGCTCGAATCGCTCGATAAAGTTCTTGGAGAGCGGCTCTTCACGGCATGGCTTGCACAAGGGGGTACTCTCAATAGGGTGGTGAGTAATAAAGGTTGGCTGAATAAGCTGGTGCTCGACAAGCTCTTCAAATAATTCTTGAATAAGCTGGCCGCGTGTTGTTCCCTTCTTTACCTCTATCTTATGCTGCGTGCAGACCTTGGCAAGCTCTTTGTCATTCATCTTGTCGACGTCAATCTTTCCAAATTCCCGGAGTGCTCCAACAACGGTGTAGCTCTTCCATGGCTTTTTAACATCGATCGTATGGCCGTCGTACTCGAACGTTGTTTTGCCATGAAGCACTTTTGCAGCAGCAACATACAAGTCCATGACGATCTCTTTCATGTCGTGATAGTCAGCGTACGCCTGATAAATTTCTACCTGGGTAAATTCAGGATTATGCGTTCGGTCAATATCCTCGTTTCTGAAGTCCTTGGCAAATTCATAGACTCGCTCAAATCCTCCGACGATAAGCCGCTTGAGGTAAAGCTCATTGGAGATGCGCATGAAGACATCCATCTTGAGCGAGTTGAGATGCGTTTTGAATGGTTTTGCATTTGCTCCGCCATATACTGCTTGGAGGATTGGCGTTTCCACTTCAAGAAATCTCCTCTTATTAAGTTCCTGTCTGATGGTGTCAATAATTTTTGTTCGCTTGATGAACGTCTCCCGAATTTCAGGATTCATGACTAAGTCAACGTATCGCTTTCGGTAGCGCTGCTCAATGTCTTTTAAGCCATGCCATTTTTCAGGCAGCGGGCGTAGGCTTTTGCACAAGACCTCATACTGTGAAACATTAATGGTGACTTCTCCTGTTTTTGTTTTAAAAATGGTGCCCGTAACCCCAATCCAGTCTCCCATGTCCAGCAATTTAAGTGTGTCATATACGCTGGGGATATGGTCATACTTGAAGTATAGTTGGAGCTTTCCTTTCTCGTCCAGAATGTGCATGAACGTGACTTTGCCCATTCTTCGCAAGCCTACGATTCGGCCGGCGATAGAAACCTCGTCCTTGGTTGCTTCTTCTGTCTTTAGTTTTTGATATTTGTCAAGGATTGTTGCCGTGTGATGGGTTGGCGAAAAGGAGTACGGATAAGGTGTCTTGCCCAGGCTGATCAAGTCATTTCTTTTTCGCTGGCGTTCAGCAATAAGCTCTTCTTCATTCGTCATAAGGTGTTGTGGAAGGTGTGGGTATTTAAATATTATGGGATTTCTAGCTCTGTAGAAAATGTCATTCTGATTTTGGGCGCCGCCGTGCCTAAACTTTGTTTAGGTCTCTTTTATTCCCCACCTCGCCCAG
>JACOVM010000059.1 GCA_016177345.1 Candidatus Woesearchaeota archaeon
TCAAAACCAGCTATACCTTTTTAATCGTCATCGTCTTAAATTCCCGTCTCGCCAGCTCCTCTGCCTTTTTGGTGATATCCCCGGAGGTTAAGAAAAGAACAGGTAGGTTTCTTGCCTTGCCGGTAATATAGGCTGTGCTGACGTCTCCTTCGTTGCATCGTTGTTTATTCTTTGCCTTGCAGAAATAGTGGAGCAGTCCAACGTTGCTTGGAATAAGAATAGAAAGCTCGATATCTGCCTCTTTTCGGAGTATTTTATAATCCACGATCTTTATTTCCTGTTTATCACAGAATTGCTTAATCTTTTTCAGAAATTTATCCTTCACGCTCGTGTCAAAGAGCAGTCCCTCCATATCCAGCTTTTCTGCTGTACTTCCAGATAAGCCTGATAATCCCTTCTTTTCTTTCTGTTCTTCTCTATTATTCTCCTTACTTTCTCCTCGCTCATTCACTTTCTCCTGAACTGTTTTTGTTCGCTGGTCTTCCCTCTCTTTCTCTTTGTCTTTTACGTTTTCGTCTTTCCCTGGTTGTATTGGTTGCATTATTGTTGTTTGGGGTTCTATTCTTGGTTCAGCGCTTCTTCTTTCTTCAGCCATGGAGGGAGGTTGCTGAAGCTGGTGGAGTGGCTCTTGAAGTTGTTGATGTGGTGCTGCATAAGAAGGAGGTACATCAGGAAGAGGGGCTGGTATTGTTTGTTGTTCGAACCATAAGCGTATCAGCTGTTCTGCCTCTTCTGAGGGCAAAAGATACCATTTCCAGAACAGATCTATTCTTCCATCTGATGTTACTTCTAGAAGAACTGAATAATCTTTAATCTCCCTTAGCGTTGCCCGAACTAGGGGGGTTTGATCCTTGTCTCGAAGAACCTTTTTTTCCTGCAAAAGCTCATACGCTCGCAGCTCCTTTTCTGGAAGGTGCTTGGCATATTGCTGAAGCTTTGATTCTTGTCCTGGTGCATAATACAGGGGGGAACCGCCAATCTTGAGGTAGGTGAGCCGCAGCTGCTTGTTATCAACAAGTTCAGATAGCATGGCGGAGGCAAACAGCACATTAGTGTTTAACTCCTTATTAATTTGGACAGGAAGAAGAGGGCCTTTTGTTCTGACCAAGTAAAGGACTTTTTCGCGCTGGTCAGTAGCAGAAGTGGCTCGTTGCTGAAAAGGTTGGTGAAATACTCCTCCTTTTGAATCTGCTTTTAATTCCATCAATTAAGGAAAGAAGAAACGTTTTATATGTTTTTATGTTGTTCATGGGCCTTCCTTCATCCTTTATGGCCTCATCCAGCGAACTTCCCAGTAGCTCACATCCCCTTCATCATCAACGCAGCCGATAAGAAGGCGTTTTTTGGTACTATGGGCAACTCTGTTTTTTGCGCTGAACTCCTGCCACGTCAATGCGTTTCGCTCATGAACAGGATAGACAATCCACTTTGCGTGGTCTTCTCCTGGCTTTATCCCTCGATCGTACACCCTGAAGTCTGCTCCAAACTTTAATGCAGTCTTAACAATATAGCCCCTATTTCGAATGTCTTTAAAGACTGCGTATCGAATGTCAAATGCAGGGTCGTGCTTTCTTGCTTTCTTCAAGTATTCTTCTTGAGAAATTTCCTTTCCTGTCCTTGTTGTTATTGCCAGCTTTTCTTTCTGAAGAAGATACATTGCTTCAAGAAGAGAGAGGTGGACCTTAGCATTAACAACCTCCCCAAGCCTGCTTTGGCTGTAGAAGTCTCTTGCACCGTCAGAATCCTCGGTGATGACACTTTCTCCTATAAGTACGGCGGTAACGTTGCCTTTCATTGTTGGTGGCAGCTAGGCATTCCGTGCGCATCGCGCATAACGGGCCTGCTGTTCGAGCTGATTAAAAAATAGCTCTCTATATAAGGTTTTGGGGGATAAACAGAGAAGGCGACGGAGGGATTCGAACCCCCGATCATCGGTCTGCAGCCGATTGCCTTAGCCGCTTAGCCACGTCGCCATGATAGCAACGGTCCCGAGGGGATTTGAACCCCCGACCTTCGGCTTGCTTCGGGCATACCGTAGAAGGCCGACGCCCTATCCAGGCTAGGCTACGGGACCATACGAGCCGAGGAAGAGACGGCGTTTATAAAGGTTGTTCTATTCTGTATCGTTTTGGGATTATCCCCCTTTTCTTTAATTGCCTCATTAAAAATGATCAATGAATATCCCGCCACCACCTTCAGTTGGGCGGGAACTGGTAGTGATGGCGCAAACGTTATTGAAGTGGTCATCAGTTCCTTTTTTTGTGCTCCTCAATTTTGGGGAGTACAAAAAAAAGGACTCGAACCGAATCAGATGTACGTTTGCGTCTATTCTCCGTCGTTCACGCCGAGCGTAGCGAGGCCGTGATTATCATCCTAACTAATTATCATACTAACTGATTAGTATAATGAGAAATCAAGAATTCGCTGTTGTGTCAAACGTTCATTTCCACGGCAGCCAGGTCTTCAAATAGTGATATTTTCTTAAACAATTTCTACTTTAAACGACTTGTCATCGATAGCTTCAATCTTTAATTTCTTTCCAATGCTGACACCATAGTCCCGCAGCTTTTCAGGAAGCGTTATCCCCATGCTGTTTCCTATCTGGATGACCTGCTTTTCCTGGTCTATTGCCTGATGGAATTCTACCCGCTTCCGAAACTCCTTAGCTTGCTCCTTGGTCAAGGTCGTGAACTGGCAGGCATCGCATACCATTGCCTTGGTGAGGATATGATCTATCTCTGTATCTTGCTCTTGGAGATGCCCTCCACAGTCGCAAGTTATCTTCCTTTGCTGAGCCATACTGTTTTTACCTCGATAAACTGGTTATGATAAATGACGATTACACAATACGTTTGTCTTTCCTTTCCATGATACTTTGTAATGCAAAACTTGGTTGGTGGTGCTGATTTCTCTTCGTCAATCACGCCTGATCTTACAGTCTCTTCTACAAAATCTAAATCAAAGTTCCTTTCCAATTGGCGGGTAAAGACATGCGAATCAAACGTTATCTCTGCCGTTTTCCTATCCACCATACTATCTTGTTATAATTGATGTTATAACTAGTATAAATACTTTATGGTGGTTTGGCTCACTTGAATAAAGAAACTTGAATAAAGAAAGAAGCTATCTCACGGCAGCCAGGTCTTATCATTCTTAATCTTCTCCGGAAGATACTTATCAATAACATAATTCAATGAGTGCGCGGCGAAGGCCTGCTGCTCCACTCTCTTCTTCATGGCGACGAGTTGGTTGAGCGCTTTCTGCCATTGCTTGTAGTGCTGCACAAATGGGTCATTCTTCATGCCATCCTTGACTCGTTTCACATCAATATCTTTCAGCGGGTGGGTGGGAAGCTTGTAGTCAATAATGTCTTGGGGTGTTACGCCAATAAATTTTGCATTTGGAACACAAAAGTACTGGTTGATATGAGCAGCGTTTCCAGACCCAACCTTGAGCGTTCTGTAAATGTTTAAGTACCCATAAGGATCACCATCTGTAAAGACATAGACTGGCAGCTTTTTCTCGTCTGATAATCTGCGAATGAATCTACGGCATGCTCTTGTTGGAACCCCTCCCATGGAGACGAGGATGCAGTTTGTTTTTTTCCAGTAATTGTGCTTTACTAATCGCTGAAACATACCTGCTGTTTCGATTGCGAGAACGAACGATGCCTTTGTTTCAAATCCAAGGTGCTCAACACTGGTTGGCACGGAATATGCTCCAGAGCCGAACTTGGTGCAGTCAATTCTCAGCTCTGTTCCGTCTTCGTCCTTGTCGATCACGACGAGCTGGCCGGCAACTGCTCCTCCCTTTTCTTCTGGAATAA
>JACOVM010000060.1 GCA_016177345.1 Candidatus Woesearchaeota archaeon
AGAATTATTCCTGAAAATGGATGGCAATTTATCAGAAATCAAGCAGCGGAGAAAAAAGCTCGGGCTTTCCCAGATTGAATTAGCTAAGCTTGCCAATGTTTCTCAATCCCTCATCGCAAAGATTGAGGCAGGAAAGATAGATCCTACCTATACGAAAACAAAGCGGATCTTTGATGCTCTCGACAAGGCTGACGCCAAAGAAGACCAAAAAATAAAAGAGGTTATGAATTCAAAGATTATTTCAGTGAAGCCAAGTGATTCTGTTAAGGAAGCCATCCAAAAGATGCGTCGTTACGATATTTCACAGCTTCCCGTTATAGACAATGAAGTTGCTGTTGGCTGTGTTTCAGAAGCAATCCTTCTTGATGCGCTTCTTGAAAACAAGCCGCACTCCACTGTCGATGAAGTAATGGCTGATCCTCCTCCTGTTGTTCCAACAGAAAGCTCACTTCGCATTGTCACTGGGCTGCTCAAGCACTTTCCAATGGTTCTTATATCCTCAAAAGGAAAATTAGGGGGAGTGATTACAAAGCAGGACATGCTGAAGATGATGTTAGGATGATAATTGGTTGATTCTTGATCCGTACGGAGTCTTTCTTATCCAGGTATGAACTTTTGCTGGAATTTGTGTGCCTGTCACTTCGGCAAGCGTTGCCATCATCTCAAATTTTTCTTCAGCTATTAAAGAGCGGTAGACATCGTCTACTACTGTTTGCGGAATAGGTTGTACACCGACAGATGCATTCATTATTCTAAGTACTTTAACATTACGCTCGTTGAAAGCATGTTCGTATAATCTACTTATCACATCAGGATGCTGTTTTGACAGATCTAATTCCTCCCCCTCTTTTATAACAATAGTTAAGATAGCGTTTGCGTATGCCCTCCATGTTCTCTCTTGGTTAGGTAATTTGAGAACATCCGGTGAAATATCAGGTGTGATTCGTGTTATATTATATAGAGACACAATACCTGATGTATATCCGCGTCTCATGTACCTACGATATGCAGCTTGAATTGAAGCAGGTGGAAGAAGAGCAGTCACTCGTGCTTCACGACTGGTAGCAAGATGGAGGAATCTATAAATTCCACCCCCCTTGTTTCTCCTCAATTTAAGATAGGATTCTGCTGCTTCTCGGAGCATGTCATCAGGCAATTTACCTAACTCTTTCTCTGTTGCTGCATTAAGCATAAAAAGGCTTCCTGATGCCTGCAGTGTTCGATAGACCCTCTGGACCTCGCGGTGAGATAACGAGATTGGTACGCCAGCTTCTACCATATCATTAAGACATTTAATATCTCCTTGACGCGCGGCAGCCAAAGATACTTCTCGAATCGTTTTTCTCGAGTATACAACTGGGCCACTACCACTCAATTCTGCAAGTTCATCAATGCTGTTAAACTCATGGTCTTCTACCAAACCATCTGCACATTCCTGTACAAAGCGTTTGGAGAACCTCGGTACAATGTTAAAAATAGAGCTCAACTCATGGATGTCAAAAAAATGTCTCTGTTTTGCAAGCGTTCTATAAGCCTGTTGAAGAATAGAAGTAACCCTCTTGTCAGTTGCAAGCTTAGGAATATCAAGAAGAGTCCTAAATCGCTTTCTTCTATACATTCTTGGATTACCACAAATTGTTAGAAAGTCCTCAATAACAGCTTCGCGGCGTAGTGAATAGCCATCAAGCTGATGGCGAGCCGCAAAAGTATCGAGGTCTTTCATATAAAATTGATCTGCACCTCTAAAATTACTCTTATACACTAAAGCAGCAAGCCCTTTAGGGAGTGGGATCCCAAATGTTTCCTCAAGTGAAGCGACATGATGAAAGTCAGGCCTTTTTTGGTTTAACAGTGTTTTGTAAACCGCCATCACTGCTTGTTTTGTGGGACGCGCTTTATTGTCATATAACTCTTGGAGCGCTTTTGCATCAGAAAAACGAAGGCGGCGAATAAGGTTTTCAATGCGTTTTCCAACAGTCCTTTCTACAACTTTACGTGAGACTCTGGATGATAGTGGGATATGAACTTTCTTTTGGCCACCAGAGGAAATTTTTGCTTCAAGCCCCATCGATACTTAGGAATTCAAATAAGTATTTAAGATTTTCTATAAGGCCCAGTGACCCCTGCTTTTAAGAGGATTGTTTTCTGTTATCGCAGCATATCCTGAATTGGTATCCTCTGCTGATAAATATCTCTGGATAGGGTTGTTTGACCGCTTTGGAACGAGTACGGCCATTCCAGAAATTGAAGCAGATGACCTGAACACAAAAACAAGAGCGTTCTTTTCTGGGCTGGAACGATTGGCGAAAGGTTATGTTGGAATGAAGAGTGATAGTCAAAAATAACAAGAGCTGACTTTATTCAACTAGTTATCGCTTAAGTTTAAATATCCCCCTACTTTCTAGTCAACGATGGCATCGCTTGAACAGATAGCAAGAGAAGGGCAGAGGCTAACTGAAGAAGAAAAAAAGCAGTTAAGAAAGCACTTTCTTCAGCTTCTTTTAGATGAAGATCCTGAAAAAACAGACAGGGCGGTAAGAAGAGTATTTTCAGAAGGACAAGCTATTCTAAACACCAGCCATGACGAATATGAAGAGGCATATAGAATATTCAAAGACCGTATCACCTCACTGCCAGAAGGAGATGATTACGATCTTTCCTTCGCAAGTAGGGCACTATCAATCGATGAGCAGCGGCTAACTGCTATTCTTGATCATGGCGCAGTTCATGATACAGAAAAACTGCGAGAATGCTATTCCACAGAATATCCTGATTACGTCATCCTTGCTCGTCTCGGTGATGGCGCTGCAAAGGTTGCCTATCTGGCAAGGAACAAGTACTCTGACGCTATTCGAGTTCTGTTGATGATGCAGCCGACAGAGAACTGGAAACAATACCACCGAAAAGTGAATCCTGGCCTGAGTGACGATGAGCTTGTTCAGCGTATTCATAAGGTTGAGTTTTCTGGCGATAAGCTCCAGCATATCCAGCATCCAAATGTCCTTGCGTTTTCTCCGCCAAAACGCGGGAAAGACCAGCATGGTAAAAAGGCTTATTTTTTTGAAACACTTCCTTACGAAAAACGGCTTGATATTAAATTCAGTGGCGAGCCAGTAGATACGAACACAAAATTAAAGTATATTCTTGGCATTGCCAAAGGGCTCTTGGAGTGCCATAGAAGAGGTATCGTCCATAAGGACCTTTCACCAAAAAATATTGGCATCATGCCAGATGATGATTGCGTGCTTACCGATTTTGGTTATCTGTCTGTGTTTAGTTCTGGCAATCCGCAGTATTTTTATCCGCGTCGGCTTATGCCCCCTGAGCTTGCCAAGCCAACAAAGCGGTTAATGAAGGAACGAGGTAAAAACTGGCGTCAGGACTTGTTCACACCAGAAGTAAACATCTGGACTGTTGGGGCGATAGCGTATTGGATGTTCACCGGCAGAGACCTATTCCATGTTAATGAAAAACGTGCTGCGCCTTCAACAAAAAAGTTTGATAAACAAAATGATAAATTGAATAGACTGATCCAAGCCTTTCCATCTAGAAGAGAGGCTGTGCTTGCAGAGCTAGAGCAGATCCATCCTTATGCAAGGGCAATAGCAGGCCTGTGCCTCCAAATGGAGCCGGAGATGAGAACTGGAGCGCTGGAGAGGATTGTCGATCTTCTTGACGGCTCAACAAAGCTTGCTGGCGGCGGGATGGTGAAGTTTGATACAAGAGATGTGGGTGGTATAACAGAGCGAAGCTATCTTTATCGGTCATGGGTGAAAGTTCTCCGCTATGATGCACTAAAAGAACCATCTGTGAAATCCTCTAAGTGGTTTTCTACTCCACACCTGTATGCGCTCCGCGACCTCATGGCGTATCTACAATCACAGGGAGAAAAAGGCGTTGACACTGTTTATGCTATACTTGCAGAACGTACTATGCCTATACCGGTAGGACGTGCTCCTCTTGCAGTACATCTCCGGATAGAAAGAGACGGCATACCATTGACATATCATAAACACAATAAAACATTTTATCTTGATTTTTTTGATCCGAGATTTCCTGAGTTTCAGAGACGGGTAGGACAGCAGAAAGATTATTCATCAAAATTTCATTTAGCTATTATTGATAGAGAGTATCAGAATAATATCATTTATCTTTGGCCGACAAATTTTGATATTAAACATCCAACTTCTGCTCCACGGTTGTTCGTGTAGATCTCTAAATTATATGTATAATCCAATCGTCGATCCAAGAAGATTTTCGACTCTGCTGTTAATCTTCATAAGATAGATAAGGAGAATGCGCTCTTCATCTGTTTTAGGCGGGTACTCTTCAAGTTCTTTTGACAATGCATACTGTTTTGTTGCAATGGAATCTATCTGCTCCAGAGAGAACTGATAATAGCACTCGTAATAAGAACGGAGAAGGCCGGTTACTTTACTGAACAATTCTTTAGCTTCATGGCGGAATGGTTTTACTTTTGTTTTTGTTACGAAATGCTTGCAAAGATCGCGGTAATCATCTCCAATGCTTTCCAAAACCCAGATGATGATGTACAGAAAAATTGACTTGTTTGTCTTGTTACTCTCTTTATTGATTAGCCTCTCGATGAGGTTGCTAAGCCTGTTGATGGTGTCTTCGAGAATGAACAGCTCTTCAATGTCCTTTATCCTTCTCTCTGTTATTGCTTTCTGGCATTCTTCAGCAAAAGAAAGAAGGACTAGAAAAAGGCGGCGGATAACATTCTCTTTCTCTGGCGACCCTTCGCCGGCAAGATACTTAATGAGGCATCGATTGCTGCTTTGCTCAATAACTTCATAACCAACAAGCATTGTTTGTATCTTGTTAAGAATTGGCCGTAACTGTTTGGCGTCGGTGAAAAAAATTTCTATTTCGTCATAGCCTGCTTTATGATAAACGAAGAGAAGGCGTTTGGCAACATTTATGGATAGCTTGCTGATGTCGATGGCTGTTCTTGACAGCTTGATTGGCTGTTCATTCAAGGAAATAGAGAGAGCGCTCTCTTGGACAGCAATATCCACCTCATCCCCCTTCTTCACGTTGTTCGCCTTGCACCACTTGCTTGGCAGGCTGATCATCAGGGTCGAGGATCCTATCTTTGATACTTTTCGGCGCATAGGGTGGAGAAAGAAATCGTTATATTTAAACTTTTTGGAAAGTTATAATATTATTACTTATTATTATAG
>JACOVM010000069.1 GCA_016177345.1 Candidatus Woesearchaeota archaeon
ATCAAGGGAGAACCCTCATGAAGAAAAGTGGATAAAATGGAATGGAAAAATAATAAACCTTCAGTTTCCAAAAACATATCTTCTTATTGCAGTGTTCTTCACGCTTACCGTCATGACCAAGTGGATTGGGTTAACCCTGTTATTTCCTATAGGGTACGCTTTATGCTATCGGCATGGCCTTTTTTCAGACCTTCAGCAGAAGCGAATACCCTTAGTGACATGCAAGGCTATTCTCAAATCATCATTTATCATTGGGGTAATGTCCATCCTCATCTCGGTATTAATCTGGCCTAAATTGATTGTCACCCTTGATACGGTATGGGGGTATTTCAAGTATAACTCACTGCTTCACAAGGCAGGGCATTATGGCATTTTTGCAACAAATAATTTGAGCATATTTAACCTTGAAGCCTACACAATAACAATATTATACTGGGGCATGGGCATTTCCCTCATGATTGCATGCATCATTGGAATCCTTTTTCTTCTTCAGCGCCACAAGCCAGAAGATCTTTTCCTTGCTGCATTCATCCTTGTCTACTTGCTTTTTATGGGGTCTTATAAAGTTCGCCTTATCCGCTATTTTATTCCAGTATTCCCTCTTCTTGCCATTGCTGCTGCTGCTGCCTTTACCAGCTTGTTTTCCTCAACAAAAAAAGCTGTTCTCAAAATAGCTGTTGTACTTGTCGTGATCCTTATCATGGGCCATTCATTTATCTATGCTATGGCGTATACTAACATTCTTATTGAGGAAGATGTTAGGGTGACTGCTGAGAAATGGATTGCTCAGAACGTTCCTGTTGGAAAATCGATCATCTACGCTCCAACTACCCAACCATGGGCTGCTCCGCGCATAGACAACAATAAGCACGCTTGGTCGCAAGATGCCCCGCCAGATTATGTGATTATGACAAGATCAGCTTATGATATGATCGTTAAATATATTCAAGCTCCTGAAAAGTATGCCGATACTGATTTTTTTAGGGGTGATTTTCGCAATAAAGAAACACTTGGCTTTTACCAATTGGTCTATTTTGGAGGGGGGGGAAATAGCCCATATAAGCTGGCGAAATCAATTACCAACACACCACATGCTCTTGGCTTTTTTATTGATGATGCAAACGCGCCGTATGATGTTTGGTTTATTACCCATCCAGAAATTAGAATTTACCGATTAGGAAATTTTACCAATTAAAAAATGCTATACTTCAATAATCCTTCCAGACTTTGCTACATTGACGACACGTGTTTTTCCAACCATTTCTTCAATTCCCTCTGCTTCGTGAACGTGCCCGCAGAGAAGGACATCAGGCTGGAATTCTTCAATGGCGCGGCGGACAGCCTTGCTTCCATGAACGATGTTGCTTAAGGCCGCCATGGCAGTTCCTGCCGGATGATTATGAGTAACCATTACTTTTTTCCTCAGGTGCTTTATCTTTTCGTGGCTTTCTTGGAGAAGCTTAAAAGTTTCTTCTTCCGAAATAGTGTTTGGCCCGACAGCGTATGCTTTTCCACTGGCAAAGATTCCAACATCAGAATAGACCACATATTTTCCATGGATGTTTTTTACTTTATACGCTTCAGAGAAGAAGTCACAAATAGCATCATCTTCATGATTTCCAGGAATAAACAATACTTTTTTTCCTCGAGCAACAAATGGGCCAATTTTATTTTCCGGATCTTTCCCAAAATGAGTGAAATCCCCGCAAAGGATGACTAAATCTACATTTTCTCGTTCTGCTTTTTCGGCAAGCTCTCGCATGATCTTGGTATCATGATGCGTATCGCTGACAGCGAGAATCTTGAGCTTCTTTTCGCTCTGTTTTAACATAGCGTTTTTGTTTTGATTGGTCATTTGTTCATCAATAAGCCTTATCGTTATCAAATAATATTAACAATAATATTAACTATGCGGGGATTGTTGTGCTTAGGAAAAAGATGACCCACAACCACAGGTCGATGCCGCGTTTGGGTTAGAAATTTTAAACCCTGCCCCTTGAAGGCCATCAATATAATCAACTTGCGCACCATTCAGCATTGATAAACTTTGCTGGTCAACGAAAACATTAAAGTCTTGTCCGGCAAAGACAGCGTCTGCTTCCCGTTTCTTGTCAAACCCAAACTTGTAGGAAAAACCAGAGCAGCCGCCTGGAACAACTTTGATGCGAAGGCCTTCTGCTTCAGCAACGCCGGCTTTGCTAAAAAGTTCTTTTGCCTTGGCAAATGCAGCAGAAGTAATAATAATATTTCCGTGGGGAGCTCCAGTCACCTGTTGAGATACACTTTGTTTTGATTCCTGCAGAACAACATTGTTTGCCTCTTTCAGCATTGCTTCAAACTCTTCTTGCGGCATCCCGTGGCCGAGCGAGCCCTGTTCGAGTGTTTCATATGGAGAAACATGGCATCCAACACAATGCAAGCCATACTTCATAAATACTGGAGCAAGGAAAGGGTATTTGTCGACAACTTCTCCAATCGGCATATCTGCATGAATAAATTCTTGGCTCTCTTTCTTTTCAACGTGCTGCACTGTTGTGGTAGATGGGTGTTGTTCCATGGGTTGTCCTCCAGCGATGGTTCTTTATCTTTTTAATTTTTTTATCTTAATAATCTGAGTTATAATATTATTTATCATTTTATAAGTTTGTTGGTTAGCGATGATTTGAAATAATGATCTGGTTCTTGCGCAACACTTCAATAATTGGTGGCATCACGCGAAGCAAGGTTTCAATTTCTTCCTCACTCGTTGTTTTTCCAAAGCTGAATCGTATCGTTCCTTGGGCGTATTCTAAAGGAACCTTCATTGCTTTGAGCACATGGCTGGGCTCGAGGCTTTTAGATGTGCAAGCAGACCCCGCTGCCACGTAGATTCCTTGCTTATCGAGCTCCTCAATCAGTTGTTCTGCCTCAATGTCTCTAAAACTAATGCTGACGTTGCTTGGCAGCCGCTGGGTTGGGTGGCCATTGAGCTGGCAGTTTGGCACTCTTGAAAGGATGCCAGAAATGATAGTGGACTGGATCTTTTTAAGCCTTTGCATTTCTTCCTCCTTTTCAGCTTGTGTAACCTCAAGGGCCTTGACAAATCCTGCAATAAGGGGAAGGTTTTCTGTACCGCTCCTTTTTCCATTCTCCTGGCCACCCCCAAAGAGAAGAGGCTGAAGAGGGCAGTCAGAACGATGATAAAGAAGCCCAACCCCCTTTGGTCCGTTGATCTTGCTCCCATTCAGCGAGAGAAGATCGACGCCAAGACGACCAGTATGGAGGTCGAGAAGGCCAGCCTGGCACGCATCGGTATGAAACAAGACGTTATGATGCCGCGCTATAGACGCAAGTTCCTGAATAGAATTGATCGTACCTACCTCATTATTAGCATATATAATAGAAGAGAGAATCGTATCTTGTCGGAAAGCACGCTCAAACAAGAGAGGGGATACCATGCCATATCTATCAACCTCAAGGTAGGTGACTGAAAACCCTTCTCGCTCAAGTTGCCGGCACGTTTCTAAAACAGCTTCGTGCTCAGCAGAAGAGGTAATGATATGGCCTCTCTTAAACCAGTGAGCAATGCCTTGGATGGCGAGGTTAATACTTTCAGTACCGCCACTCGTGAAAATAATCTCTTCTGGATGGCAGGAGAGTACAGAAGCAGTGCTTTGGCGAAGGGCATCTAAAGCATTTTTTGCATCAAGCCCGAGCCTATGCGGGCTACCCGGATTGCCAAATACCTTAATAAAATAAGGTTGCATTTCCTCCTGTACCCCGGGATCGAGGGGGGTTGCAGAAGCATGGTCAAGATAGATCATATAAGCGAGAAGAAAGTAAGGCCTTCTTTAAGCTTTGCCTCGTTTAGTCTCAAGGATACACCTTTATGCAATCTAGGCTAATCCTCTAAATCTTGAAATAGTGCTATGAGAACGCTTGGATACTTGAATCCCCCGCGCCGGCCCAGTTCTTGTGGCTTTAAATCGAACAGCAACGCCAAGATTAAGGCTTGGACTATCGCTGGTGAATTCATGAACTGTTCCATCATCTGCGAGGATAATCCCGGAACGCCTCAGGGTTGGTACTCGCTGAAT